>CAZALG010000048.1:0-10455 GCA_964485935.1 uncultured bacterium
TTATTTCTGTTTGATTGTCGGCTTTTAATTCATAAAAGCATATCCCGGCGGAAAGATCTTCTGCCGACAACTTCCTCTCATAGAAGCCTGCTGTCAGAAACCCAGAGAAAACAGTTTTCACTTTTCGGCCAAGCATATCGAAAAGAGTTATCGTAACTTCTGAAGACTCGGTTAAATTAAAGGAAATAGTTGTTATAGAACCGAATGGATTAGGGCTAATATCGAGTCCCGCTCCCTCTCCCGAAAGAAGTATAGCCGTAACCGATAGAGCAGGTAGTGTTATATTGAAGGAGTCATCACTTGCACTTACCGTCCCACTAACAAGAGCATTGCTTGCATGTGATACAAAAGTCTCGCTCGAAGGAAGGTCATCTAACATCAAGTACGTATGCGTTCCGTTAACTACAGAAAAATTATTAAGTTTAACAGTTACCTCCTCTTCATCGCTTAAAGAACGATTGACGAGAATTACAGTCATTGAATCAGCATCCGTATTGATCGAGGAATAAGCAGAGACATATTCTTCTGTGTCGGAGACGGACAGCACTCTTTCTTCTTTGCAATACCGGCTGAAAAGATGGAGTACTTCCCACATACCGACTTCCCAATACCAGGGAGTAAAAAGTGCCACCCCATTATCGGCGAATACACCGAGATTGGAGGCATACCAGACTGCAATAATATTTGGGTCGGCATCTTGTATTCCTATCTCAGATACGCTAAAAGAAACACCGTGATCCGCACCTACATACTCCTCGAGCCACTGTCTGCAACGCATGAATATATATTCCTTAGTAATGCTATTATCCCAGCTTCCGGGTCCGCATCGTTTCACGCCGTTTGCGCCCGGATAATCATAGGTTGTGTCAAACCAAACGCGGTGGAGCTGTACTATATCTTCAGGGTCGGTTTCAGTTGGATAAAAATGAATATCCAGAGCATCTAAAAGCCTTACATCACTTGAATCCTGTTCTTCTCCGATACGTTTGATAAAATATTCCAGCCAGGTATAGCTTCCTCCATCGTATGAAATTTTATCATTATCCCAGTTATACCACTGCCATTCGTTACAGGGCACGGGTCCTATGAGTTTTATCGCAGGAAATTTCGCACGGGCTTTTTTAGCTACGTCAAAGTATTTCTGCATAAATTCTTCGGCTGACAATTGTACGGGCATCACATCATCGTGTGTTCCGCTCCAGATTTCCGGCTCGTTATCCATACTCCAGTATTCAAACGTTGTTTCGCTTAAATCGAGTCCATCAGCATCAAACCATCGGTCCAGAATTCCTACAGTGGAATCGGCTGGCCAATCCATAAGATAAAGGTCGGGATCGCCGTCCTCCAGTGCTTCGGACCCGCCTGCCGTATTGACTATTCCACCTCCGGCAAGATTCTGATGCACGCCATCCCACCATTGGGACTGATTATATTGCCAATCATTGAAATTGTTGTCTGTATTCTCTGCAGCAAAACAGATTAACTGGAAAGCCCACATTCCCTTAACACCGGTAATATTATTCTGAAGACTCATGGATTCATAATCCCAGTCGTGAGAATAGACATTATTGTACCAGTCAGGGTGACTGGATAATTTACGTCGCCAGTTATATTTTGTGGCATTATTCCCACCATTTTCGCGAAACATTTTTACACCTGCCTGGCGATATAATTCCCATTGTGTTTCAGATGTAGGATTCGACGGATTATCTGAAAGCGAGTTATTCCTGCCATAAATGTAAGGCGAAATATGTCTTTTCCCTGCAGAGGCATCAATCATTATTTCTGCCGCGGAAACAGTCGATGTAAAAAGAAATAAAATCATTAAATATCTCATTTGCTTTTCCTCCCAATATAAGTATAAATCATCACGCAAAGAAATGAATAAATATAGCTCGAAAAATCTTTCTAATCACTTTTTTGCCAATAGCTAAAAGTAAAAATCTAATAGCTAATTTAATTATAAAGCCCATCCCAATCTTTGTCAACTTTGTTTGATTCTTCGAATCAGTTAAGTAGTTAAGTTGTTGAGTAGGGAAAAACTCTGTGTTCTCCGTGTCTCTGTGTGGAATTTAGAGAGAAGGGAGAGAGAGTAGTTAGCAGTTAAAACAAACAAAAAATCCGTGTCCATCCGTGGCGAATTATTTGGTGGTACGGGGGTGGCCGATTTAACTATTCAACCATTTTACCATTTGACTTGTTTCTCTACTTGGCTTTTGTCTCCTGTTTTGAACCCCTTGACAAAAGGAGCCTTCTGTTTATTTTACATTGCAAATTGGCTCCGTCGTCTAATGGCTCAGGACATCACTCTTTCAAGGTGAAGATGGGGGTTCGATTCCCCTCGGAGCTATTTTAGCATACTTATATCAAAAAATTTTATCCTTGACAAAATACTTGAAATTGTTTATAGTGTTAGTTATACCATTGGAATAAACGCTAAAAAGGAGGTATCTATGAAAAAGCTTTTAGTAGGAGTGTTGGCCATACTGTTAATGATTGGATGTACTCAGTACGCCTCCCAGGAACAGATGGATGAATTAGCGGCAAGGGAACAGGCCGTTAATGGACTTAGAGCTGAGGCGGAAGACGCTGAGGCTACTCTTTCTGATTTAGAAATGGAAAAATCCGACAACGGAGCCAGACTTAGCGAATTGGAAACCGAAGTTGCTGAGCTGAAAGAAATGGTGAGTTGCTGTCCGGCAGTAGTTGACGACTTGTACAGAGTCGAACCCGGTGATTACCTGGCAAAGATTGCAGCAAAAGAGGGTATCTCTAGTTGGAAGAGCATCTATGATCTAAACAGGGGTAAAATCAAGGATCCTAATATAATACTGCCTGGTTGGGATCTCAACCTACCAAAGTAATTAAGGAAAGAGAGGAGGTTATATGAGATATTTTCTAATTGCATTTCTAATTATATGTTGTTTCTCTTTTGGCCTTTTAGCTCAGGAAGAAGAAGTTACGTCCGAAGAGATTATGGAAGAAGAGGTTATGGAAGAGGAAGTGGTGGAAGAAGCATTGTTGGCGGAACAAAAATGGACTCCGGCACAGGCGGACTCTATCATAAACGCATTAACAGTTGAAGAAGAAGATTTAAAAGTGCAGCTAGCAGATTTAGAGGAACAGATTGATGCTCTTCAGATTGAGGTTTCTGAAATGGATACCAAAATAGCTGAACTCGAATCAGAAAAAGCAGAATTGGAAGAGAAGCTCGAACAGATTTCTTGGTATAAAGTAAAAGTGGGAGATTATCTCTGCAAAATAGCAGAACGTTCTGATGTTTATGGTTACGGTAAATACGCAAGATGGAAAGAGATTTATAATGCAAACAAGGATAAAATTAGTAATCCTGATTTAATACAACCCGGTTGGAACCTTTTCATACCAAGACCTTAATTTGTTTTTATCATAATTTAAAAAAAATCGCCCTCTCATTAAATCTTTAGTGGGAGGGTTGTTTTTCATAAGATATGTTTAGACAATCTTTAGACTTAGAAAAAACATCCAGCGTTGCCCTCTTAGGTGTAAAAGACGAAAATCTAAATTTTCTCGAAGAGCATCTCGGAGTTAATATAACTGTTAGGGGGTCAAAATTGACAATATCGGGTGAGGAAAATAGAGTAAAAAAATCGATGGAGCTAATTGATAAGTTAACAAAATCTCTGGAAAAAGGAGGAATGCTTACCACGAGCGATATAAAATATTTTTTGCACGCAAAAGAAAAAAAGAACAATATTATTTTATTGCCAGATCATGTTATAAAACCAAGAACATCCAATCAGTCTAAATATCTTAAAAGAATAGAAGAGAATGTGATAACAATTGCTATAGGACCAGCAGGTACGGGGAAAACCTATCTTGCAGTAGCTTCAGCTATTTCTGCGCTGCTGTCGAAAAAAGTCTCTAGGATAATCCTTGCCAGACCTGCCGTCGAAGCTGGAGAAAGCCTCGGATTTCTTCCGGGTGATTACGAGGAAAAGGTAAAACCATATTTGATACCGCTATATGATGCTATTTACGAAATGATGCCTCAAAGGCAAATGCAGACATATGTTGATAACGGTATTATTGAAATAGCTCCTCTTGCCTTTATGAGAGGAAGAAACTTGAAAGATTCCTTTGTAATTCTTGATGAAGCCCAAAATACAACACATACACAGATGAAAATGTTCTTAACGAGAATTGGAGAAGGTTCAAAAGCTGTAGTAACAGGAGATATAACCCAAATTGACCTTCCGGATAAAAAAACCTCGGGGCTTATAGAGCTTCAGGACATTTTAATGGATCTGGGGGATATTTCATTTGTGTATCTTGACGAAAGCGACGTGGTAAGAAATCCTGTAGTAGAAAAAATAGTACGAGCTTATAAAAAATATGAAGAGAATAAAAGTAAATAAAGAACACCTTATATTTTTGTTTTTACTTCTTCTGATATTTAACCTTTTCTACCCTTATAAAGGTAAAACACCCATACTGAAAGAAGGGGACCTTTCCTTAAAGGATATAATAGCGCCTTACACTTTTAAAATATTAAAATACAAAGACGAATTAAACGAAGAAAGAGAAGAAGCTGCACAGCAGGTACCTCCGGTGCTTCGAGTAATAAAAGAAAGAGAAGCGGAAAGCATGTTACCCAAATTGGATTCGCTAATTACCTTTTATGCTGATATTTCTCCTTATAAGTGGCAGATTTTAAGAGAAAAGCAAGATATAAAAGAAATTTTTCTTAATATTTATGATAAAGGAATTGTGCTAAACATAGAAAATTTACCTGAGAGCGAAAGCGATCAATTGCTTGTAGAAGGGATTGATTCAACTTTCCTAGTTGAGCGTTCCTCTATACTTGGTCAAAAACAGGCAAGAGAATATTTTGCTAAAAGAGTCCGCGACCTTTTCACTTATTTCTCTGTTCAAAAATCAATAATTGAGGAGCTTAAGAAGCAGATAGCCCCAAATTTACTTATTGATTTTGCAGGTACGGATAAAATGAAGGAGGAAGCAAGAAACACGGTTTCGGATTCTCTCGGTGTAGTCAGAAAAGGGGTGAAGATAGTAGGGTACAATGAAATTGTTACTGCAAAAGAATTCAGGAAATTATATTCGCTTAGAAGCCATCAGGATAAGAAATATTCATATTCTCTGCTTAATAATATTGCCAGGAATCAATTATATTTTCTTTTGGTTTGTCTTTTTTCTATGGTCTTTATAAGGTTCCGGGTCAAAAGGGCTTACGAGAATAGTAAATTTCTTTATCTTTTTTTAATAAATATAGCCATTATTTTTATTTTATATAAATTTTTGCCCCCGTATCTTATTCTTCTTGCAAGTTTTGTTATGTTTTTCACTCTTGCTGTAAATTTAGATTTTGGAGTGCTGATAGCTGTAACAAGCGTTTTAGTAATCTCACTTTATGAAAACTTCAATCTTATACATCTAATACCCGTATTTACAGGAAGTCTTGCAGGAGGAATCCTAAGCGGAAATTTTAAAAATAGAGAAGAAATTTACCGAACCGGAATAGCTGTTACGATAACAACCACATTTTTGATTTTCGCTGTTGAATTATATAATAGAGCAAGTATAGATGTAATTTTAAAGGGATCTGGGTTTGGTCTTATTAACGGTATTTTTTCTATTTTCTTGCTCTTTGGTCTTCTGTATATTTTTGAACGTCTCTTTCATATTACTACAAACTTCACGTGGATGGAGTATTCCGATTTGAATAATCCTTTAATAAAGAGGATGTCGAAAGAAGCACCGGGTAGTTATCAGCATGCGTTGATGGTAAGTACCCTTGCGGAGAGTGCCGGAGAGGCAATAGGAGCAAATTCCCTGCTTGCCAAGATAGGAGCGTTATTTCATGATATAGGAAAATTAAGGAGGCCCAGGTTCTTTGCGGAGAATTTCAAAGACAATAACAATCCACATGATGAATTACCTCCAAAGCTTTCGGCAATTATTATAAAATCTCATATTGATGATGCCGTAAAACTAGCTAGGCAGTACCGGTTACCTGAAGAGATTATAAACATAATAAGACAACACCAGGGGACTTCTCTAATCAGACCTTTTTATGAAAAAGCCAAGAAAATGTTAGATGAAGTTGATGAAGATTTTTTCAAATATAGTGCTGAGGTGCCTGTAAGTAAGGAGGCGAGTATTATTATGCTTGCCGATATGGTTGAGGCAACCGTTCGTTCACTTGATAATCCAACGCCTGAAGAAATAAGAGAGACGATAGACAATAGCGTAAAAACAGCATATAGTAACGGACAATTGAATAAATCCAGACTTTCCTTACAGGACCTTGAACTTGTTGCCCGGGATTTTGCGCAAAGTCTGGAAGGACTGCACCATTATCGTCCTAAATATCCCGACCAATCTAAATGAAAATTTTCGTAAATAATATCCCCGAGTTCGAGAAGGATATTCAAAAAACAGCCCAAAAAGTCGTTAAAAGAGAAAAACTTAAAGGTGAGCTTTCTATAACTTTCGTCGATGATAAAAAGATTAAAGAAATGAATAAGAAGTACACAAACAGAGATAGCGTTACTGATGTTCTGTCTTTTGGTTTTGATGATACGCCTGAATTCATGGGAGATATTTATATTTCCGTACCCCAGGCGGAGAGACAAAAAGAAGAGGATTTGCTTTCTGAATTAAAACTTCTTACCATTCATGGGATACTGCATCTTGCCGGGTATGACGATAGAACAGCATCAGAGAGAAAAGTAATGAGAGAAAAGGAGAAATACTACTTAAATCAATAATGTATTATCTTATATTGTCGCTTTTATTGCTATGTTCTTTTATTTATTCATCGTCGGAAACAGCTCTTTTTGCGTTACCCGGATATAGAAGAGAAGATAATTCTTTAATTTACAGACTCATGAGTAATCCAAAACTTGTTCTTGTAAGTGTTATAATAGGTAATATAAGTGTTAACGTTGCATTTTCCGCGGTCGGAGAAGGTATTCTTAAAACCTGGTTTAATTTGTTTTTTTCTTCGCTAATTTTGACAATTCTCATTGTGGTTTTTGGAGAATATATACCCAAAAGAGTTGCTATGGCTAAAAGTAAAAAGATAGCGACTTTTTTTGCTCCCATAGTCATGATAACCGAGTACATTCTATATCCTGTTTTATTATTATTTAGACCCCTTACAAGGATGACTATTCACAGGAAGAAATTTACAGCCGGAGATTTAAGACAGGTTTTGATAAAAGGAAAAAAAGAGGGTGTTCTTACAGAAAGAGAATTTAATATGATGACCAAATTATCCAGACTTAACGTAATGACTGTAAAAGAAATAATGCTTCCCAGAACAGGAACCCCTTTTGTCGAAAAAGAGGAATCCGTAGAAGAAGCTCTAAAAAAGGTTGGAAAGAGGAGAAAAAGGATACCGGTATTTTCCGAAACACGAGATAAAATCATTGGCATATTGGAACTTAAAAACCTTTACGGCAAAGAAGGAAAAGTAAAAAACTTTATGTCGCTTCCTGTATTTGTGTCTGAAAATCTTTCCCTTGTCCAACTTATAAAAATATTTAGAAATTCGAAACATAAATTGGTGGTGGTAATCGATGAATACGGAGGAACTTCCGGAATCATAGATATTGAAGATGTTGAGAAAGAACTTATATGGCAGGACAAGGATACTATAATACAAAAAAAGGGTGACAATGAATGGGATTTGCCGGGGTCCGCTGAAATAGAGGAAATACAGCATCTTATACCCATACCTGCTTCAAACGATTATAGAACAATTTCTGGTTTTATTTATACGATTTTAGAAAGAATACCTAAAGAAGGCGAAGTTTTTTCCTACCGGGATTATGAGTTGATTATATTAGATATAAAAGATAATCATATCAGAGAAGTGAAAATAAAGAAAAAGAAATGATTTTAATAACATTAAGTATAATTTTTTTATTTCTGGTATATTTTGTATTAGCCGAGATTTCTATTGTTGCGTCTGACGAAACAAGGCTGGAGAGGCTGGCTGCTACCAAGGGAGGAAGGTACCGTCATGCAAAAAACGTTCGAAGGCGACCGGATATTCTCTTTACAACCGTACTGGCAGGAATAAATCTTACAACGGTACTCTTTACGATATTACTAAAAAGAGAAGTAGGCTTTACTATGGGGCTTATATTATCCACACTGTTTATTTCCGTTTTCGGAGAAATAGTCGTTAAATCACTCAGCCTAAATAATCCGGAAGCGATTGCAGCATTTGTTGCTACTCCTTTAATCTTTTTTCATTGGTTACTTTATCCTCTTATATTAATAATAAAACTATTGGGGGATGGATTACTCAGGATTTGTGGTTTTAATTGCGGAGAAAACGAGAAAATAACAAAAGACGAAATGAGCATAGCAGCCAGAGAAGCGAAAGCCTCAGGGGGAATAGAGCCTGAACAATCTACCGCAATGGATGCGATATCAAGGCTTTCTCAAACGGACGTTCGGGATATAATGATCCCACGAGTAGACATTCAGGCTATTGAAGTCAATTGCAATAAAAAAGAAATAGGCCATATCCTTAAAGATTCCGAGGTGTCAAGGCTTCCTGTATATAGGGAAAATATTGACAACATAATAGGGGTTTTGTTTGTAGAAGATGTAATCGGCAGGGTTGAAAATTGGAAGATAGAGGATAAATTAAGACCTATAAAATTTATTAGCGGGGACAGAAGCTTAGACGAAGTACTTCCCGAATTACTCCAGGATAGAATTGGTTGTGCAATAGTTATTGATGAATATGGGGGTACTGAAGGTTTTGTTTCTACAGATGATATTCTTTTCAGTATTTTTGAAACTCATATTGGTACTGAAGAAGGTGCATTTATAGTAAATGGAAGTCTGCGACCGAAAAGACTTGGAATAAACACCGAAGAAGACACACTTGCCGGATTTATTGTTAGAGAATTAGAAGAAATTCCGAGGGAGGGGCAGAAGATTAAAGCCGAGGGTATGGAAATGACAATTTTAGACGCAGATGAAAGAAGAGTTAAAAAAGTATTGATAAAGCGAGAGAAAAAATGATTGAAGAGAAAAAAATTGCCGATATTACCGAAGAATTAAATCTACTTTTAGATGAAGGCAAAGAAAAGTCTCTTAAGGATTATTTCGGTGCTTTGAAATTACCGGAACAAATTTATTTGATAGACCATCTTCCCAAAGAGAAGAAAATTCAAATCTTCACGCTTTTGACCATAGGGGAAAAAGCCGAACTTATCCCGGAGTTAGACGAATATTCTCTGGAAGTATTAATAAGGTCTCTTGATGCGGACACTCTTTCCAAAATTGCAGATGCTCTTGAAATAGATGAAGCGGTTGACCTTATCGGAGAGGTAAGAGAGCACAGAAGGGATACTGTTTTAAACAAAGCTAAGAGAGCTGAACATATTAGAGCATTGATGCGGTTTGGTCCGGATACCGCTGCGGGTATCATGACTCTGAAATATTTATCGATAAGTGGGAAAGACACTGCCAAAACCGCGCAAGAAAAAATCAGGAAAGTAAGAGAGGAAGAAGAATTTAAATATATTTATATTCTTGACAAGAACGACAAACTTGCAGGCTATGTAACCCCCTGGAAGATTTTAACTTCTCCTCCTAAGAAAAAATTAGAAGAACTTGCCGAACCTATATATTCGGTTCCTGCAGATCTCGACCAGGAAAAGGTCGCAAACATAGTTGCGGACTATGACCTTCTTCAGATTCCCGTTGTTGATGAATTCGGAAAATTAATTGGCGTAATCACGGTTGATAACGTACTTGATGTTATGGAAGAAGAGGCAACCGAAGACATCCAGTATCTCGGAGGTCTCAGGAATATCGAGTCCGCTTTCTTCCCGTCAAGGCGTTCTTTTACCTCAAGAATACCATGGCTGTATATAAAACTACTAACAGCTCTTCTTGCAGCCTTTGTCGTGGGACAATTCAAAGACGTTATACAAGCCTTTATTGGAGCAGCCATTTTTATGCCTGTAGTTGCAGCTATGGGAGGGAGTGCCGGCACTCAGACATTATCAATTATCGTAAGAGCTATCGCACTCGGAGAAGTAAGATACCAGGACATAAAGGGACTCTTATGGAAAGAAATTATTGTAGGATTTTCTACCGGACTTGCTATCGGATTAGGGACTTCCCTAATTGCTGTCTTTTTCTGGGATGGCACTCCTATGTTTGGATTGGTAGTTGGACTCGCTTTAATTCTTAACCATCTGGCTGCAGGATTTTTTGGGGTTCTCCTACCTGTTGTTATGAACAAGATGAATATCGATCCGGCTCTTACCTCAAGTCTTTTCCTTACGACAATAACAGATGTTTTTGGTTTCCTTGCCTTACTTGGATTAACGAAGATAATTTTAACTTAAAAGAGTCATGAGTCACGAGGGCGTGTTGCCTAAAGGCAAATTCAATTTGCATATTTAATTATATTCCGAT
>CAZALG010000049.1:0-10303 GCA_964485935.1 uncultured bacterium
TTATGGTAGCGGGCGGGGCAGAAGCTCAATAAACGACTTTCACATTTAGCGCCTATAATTCCCTCAGGGTAATGTCACGAAGAAATGAAAACCCCGAGAAAGCTTCCCGTCCTTTCGATAAAGAAAGAGATGGTTTTGTTTTAGCGGAAGGAGCAGGTTTTGTAATATTGGAAGAGATGTCGCATGCTCTTGCGAGAGGTGCAGATATATACTCGGAAGTAATAGGGTATGGAATGAACAGCAGTGCTTATCATATTGTCATACCTAATCCGGAAGGAAAGGATATGAGTACAGTTATGAGATTGGCAATCGAAGATGCCGGAATAGAAAAAAAAGATATAGATTATATAAACGCACATGGTACCGCCACAAGGGCAAACGATTCGGCGGAGACAAAAGCTATAAAAGACGCTTTCGGAGACTACGCGTATAAAATACCTATAAGTTCGACAAAATCTATGACAGGGCACACTATAGGAGCAGCAGGAGCAATAGGAGTAATTGCTTCTGCGCTGGCTATAAAAAATGAAGTAATCCCACCAACAATAAATTATGAGAATCCAGACCCCGATTGTGACCTCGATTATGTTCCCAATGTAGCCCGAGAAAGCAAGGTGAATACTGCTTTAATAAATTCATTTGGTTTTGGCGGCAGTAATGCTTCACTTGTAATTAAAAGATTTAAAAAATGAGGTATTTATTGTGGAAGATAAAAATAATGGAATGATAGATAAGATTAAGAAAATCTTACTTGAAGTGGGAACGAATAAAGATATCGGGAAGATTAAAATCGATTCAAAACTGGAAAAAGACCTGGGGATAGATTCTTTCGGCGTACTCGAAGCTCTATTTTCTCTGGAGCAGGAGTTCGGAATTACTGTTTCGGATAGGGATTTTTCTAAAGTCCGTACAGTACAGGATGTGGTAAATCAAATAAATACGATTTTAAAAGGAGAAAAGATCCGGGAGGATAAGAAGGAAAACTTCCTGGAAAATCTCCAAATAGATAAAAGTGAAGCCGATAAAATCGAATTCAATCCGTATTATAAATTAGTAGAGAGTAGTCTGGACAGAAAGATATTGGTTGAAGGGAAAGAGTTAATATCGTTGGGTTCAAATGATTATCTGGGACTTGCCAATGATAAAAAGATCAAAGAAAAAGCGAAAGAGGTATTAGAAAAATACGGTATAAGTATGTGCGGTACACCCATAGTCGTGGGGCAAACAGACATTAATAGAAAATTAGAAGTAAAAATAGCAGAATTTTTAAAGCAGGAAGATGCGCTTATATTTCCTTCTGGATTCCAGGCAAACATAAGCATTTTTAAAACTTTATGTGATTCTGAAGATATAATAATTACCGATAAATCCGCCCATTCTTCTTTAATTGAAGGAGCAATTATGTCCAGCGCGTCTCTCAGATTTTTTCCTTTCAATGATACTTTTGCCCTGGAAGAAATCCTTAAGGTTTCCCAGGATTATAGAATGAGATTTATAGTGGTGGAGGGATTATATAGCACGGAAGGCGCCAGCACTCCTCTTGATGAAGTGAGCCGATTAGCCCGAGAATACAATGCTTTCATTATCCTGGACGACGCTCACGGAGTAGGTGTTCTGGGCAGGGAAGGAAGAGGTGTAATGGAGAAATATGATATTTACGATGTCGACTTAATTTCAGGCTCTTTAGGTAAAGCAATTGGTTGCTTCGGCGGTTTCCTGGCTGGTAAAGAAAAGATAATAGACTTCTTTAGATATAGACTCTCTTCATATATCTATTCTACAGCTCTTCCACCTTCGGTGGCTGCTGGATGTATATGTTCTATCGATCTTATTCCTCACTTAACCGATAGACGAGAAAAGATAGAAAAATATAAAGAAAGACTTTATAAAAGTTTAAGCGATATGGGATATAATCTTACCCCGGCGACCTCACCTCTTTTTTCCGTGATATTTGAGAATACAAACAAAACTTTAAAAGTGACAAAAGCTCTATTTGAAAGAGGTGTTTACGGAACTCCTTTCCTTCCTCCCAGTGTTTCAAAAGAGTCTCCGAGAATTAGACTGATACCTACTGCTAATCTTCAGGAAGAAGATATAGAAGAAGTTATAGCAGTTTTTGAAGAAATAAAAGACCTAAGTTTATGAGATATTTTCTTATTTATAATCCAACATCGAAACAGGGAAGAAGTAAAAGGAAATGGGAAAAAATTCTTGGTATGTTTGAAAGGGAAAAGGTCAAATTTGATTATAGGTTAACCGAAAAAGAGGATGATGCTACTTACTTTTCTTCTAAAGCCGCGGAAGAAGGATGGGATGTTGTGGTAAGTGTTGGCGGGGACGGTACGATAAGTGAAGTGATAACCGGACTTTTTAACAAAGAAGAATTAGGGAAAAGACCCAAATTAGGGGTTTTGCATGTGGGTACAAGTCCTGATTTCAATCGATATCATGGTATTCCAACCAATATAGAAGAGGCTGTAGGGGCAATATTCAAAGGTAAAAAAAAATTAGTCGATGTAGGGAAAGTAACATATTCGAAAAACAATAATGAAATCCCGGTTGAGATGTTACCGATTCATCCCGATAGGAAAGTGTCCTATTTCGGCAGCAACGTTAATATTGGTTTAGGTCCTCTGATAGCGTCTAAAGCAAACGGAAGATTCAGGAGATTTTTGGGAGACTTTTGCGGAACTTTATTAGCTACCGTTGTTTCTCTTTTAAGTCTCAAAGATTTTACCCTGACCATAAAGATAGACGGAAAAGAAAAAATTTTATCTGATATAATAAATTTAACGGTTGGGAAAGATCCCTATCTCGCTTCCGGTATGAGAGTTTTTAGTGAGATAAAACCGGATGACGGGAGATTTTATGTTTTCAGCGTTAAAAAAACTTCTAATATGAACCTTTTGTTGAATATACCAAGGGTTTATTGGGGGGATTTTTTGAAATACAAAGGTGCAAATCTAAAGTACTGCAAAGAAGTCGTGATAAGGTACAATAAGAAGTACCCGAAAGTGGAATTTGACGGAGATGCAAAAGGATATCTGCCTGCGAAGATAAATTTACTACCCGGAGAACTGGAGGTGATTGTACCTTAATTATGGAAAAGATATTTGTTACGGGAGGAACAGGATTTATTGGCAGTAATTTAATCCGGGAATTGGTAAAGAAAAACTGCAGGGTAAAAGCTTTAACCCGTAACAGCAGCAATCTTAAGTTTATCTCCGGGTATGATATAGAGATAGTAGAAGGTGATATCAGAAATCCAGTAGAAGTAGAAAACGCTATGAAGGGTTGTAATACTGTTGTTCATCTTGCAGCGTTGGCTCGGGATTGGGGCAAAAAAGAAGACTTTTACGATATAAACGTAGGGGGGACCGAAAACGTTTTAAAAGCCGCGAAAGGAAACAATACTAAATTTCTAATTCATTTAAGCACTAACGCGGTTCTGGGCGAAGAAGATTGCCTGAAGGCTAAAGATGAGAATTCTCCCTATAATTGTAGGTATCCATACTTTCTATCAAATTTCTGGGAATCCGACATGAATCATTACCGTTGTTCCAAAATGCAGGCTGAAAAAGAAGCTATTTCTTTTTGCCGAAAAAAAGATATAAATTTAACAGTATTAAGACCAGTCTGGGTTTATGGACCGCGAGAATTTCATTCGGGTCCCTATTGTTTCTGCAAATATGTTTCAGGTAATATGAGATTGTTGCCGGGCTGTAAAAAAAATAAATTCCATGTGATATATGTTGAAGATCTTGTAAAAGTTATTACTAAAATATTGAAAAGTCCGCCGGAAGGTATAAAAGTATACAATGTCGGTTCACAGTATGTGCCTACAATGGACGAATTCTGGAGTTTGTTTTGCAAATATCTAAAAGTTAAGCCGCCTATTTATTTGCCGAAGTTTCTAATTTATCCTCTTGGTGTTTTAAAAGAATCGGTGTATAAATTATTTAGAGTAAAAAGTTCTCCCGATTTAACTCGAGCCAGAGTGGCAATGGGATATACCAACAATATATACGATGTGTCCAAAGTTCAAAGAGAATTAGGATTTAGTGAGACTCCTTTAGAAAAGGGCGTTAAAACCACCGTCAGATGGTGGTGGAGGTATGGCTTTTTATGAAAATTAAGCCCATTACAGGAATAAAAAGGGTTTTCTTTGATATTTATTTAACCATGTACGTTTTCTTCAAATATACCGGTTTTTTGCTGTGGAGAAAGATGTCTTTCAAGCAGTATATACGATTTTTCAAAAGATTGATTCTTCTCCAGATGCGTTTCAGACATAATAAAGTCATAAGAATCGGAGACGTTTATAAAATGCATCTTTATCTGCCGGCTTTTCCCTCCCCAGCTTTCTTTTATGCTTTAAAAAGATTTATGATGCTGGAGGGAGAACCTTCACCGGTTTCCGTTTTGTTATCGATTACGAAAGCCTGCACATACAATTGCCCACATTGTTACCAGAAAATAGATACAGGCTCGGAATTATCTACCGATAAATTGATTGAAGTAGCAAAAAAGATGCAGAATTTAGGTATATCCTTTTTTAATATCGAAGGAGGAGAACCTTTATTGAAATTAGATAAACTGTTAAAAGTTGTCGGTAACTTAGATGAAAGAGCGGAAGTCTGGGTAAACACTAACGGATATAGTTTAACCGAAGAAAAAGCGAGGAAAATGAAAGAAACGGGAGTTTTCGGTGTTATGATTTCCGTTCATCATTGGGATAGAATAAAATTTGATAAATTCGTCGGTAAAGAAGGAGCTTTCGATGATGCTATTTTGGCACTCGAGGTTTTTAAAAAAGCTGGCATAGCTACAGCAATAAATTGCTGCCCCACGAAAGAAACAATAGAACAAGGCGGTATAGAAAAAATAATAAAACTGGCAAAAGACCATGGTTGCAGTTATGTACAGTTGATTCACGGAAAACCCGCGGGAGGGTGGTTGGGCAGAAAGGACCCTTTAAAAGATGAGATTTTAAAGAAAATGGCTAGTTCCCATACTCTGTTTAACAAACAATTTAAATACAGGAATTATCCTGCTATTTCTTCCCAGGTTTTCGAATCTCTTA
Source organism: uncultured bacterium (assembly GCA_964485935.1). Classification (GTDB taxonomy): domain Bacteria; phylum Hydrothermota; class UBA3072; order UBA3072; family UBA3072; genus JAFGHJ01. Next base: position 5,084 of record CAZALG010000049.1, read on the forward strand.
AAGAGAACTTCGGATGTACCGCGGGCGGCATCGAAAGATTTTATATTAATCATCATGGTGAAGTTCAACCCTGTGAGTTTATGAATGTGTCCTTTGGTAATATTCAGGATGAAGATTTTTTGGTTATCTACAAAAGGATGAAAAGTTATTTTAAAAAACCCGGAGCAAACTGGCTCTGTTGTACGGAAGCAGATAAAATCGAAAAAGCCATAAAAGCACAGGAGGGAAATAAAATACCTCTACCTAAAGAAGAAACAATTTCAATTGCGGAAGATTGGGATTTAGGAGAAGAAACGCCGCTGTATAAAAAAATGGGGCTTTATGGAAAAAAGTAAATTCTTCCGGGTTTATATTAAATCCATGAGACCTTACCTCTTTTTTGCTACTGGTATAGCGGGTTGGTTGGGAATCGTTTTTTCAGGGGTAGAAGTAAATTTCTTAAGAAAACTTTTAATACTGGTTCTTTTGTTTTTTAGCTGGGGCATAAATCAAATAGTAAATGATTATCTGGGTATACAAGAAGATAGAATAAACGCTCCGAAAAGACCGATGGTTTCAGGAGAATTGAATGTCAAATATTCCCTTATTACTACTTTTATTCTATTTCTTATAGGTGCTGTTATCTCCTATCTTTTGAATCCTTACGCACTAATAGTTTATTTAATTGGTTATGTTTTTAACATTTTATACGAATATTTAAAGGCTGTACCCTTCCTGGGAAACATATGGTTTGGAATTCTGTTAAGTGTATGTCCCATTTACGGGGCATTGGCTGTTAGCGACCAAAGCCTGTTTATGGTTCTTAAAAACAACGATTTAATATTCGTATCTTTGTTTATAGCACTGATATTTTTCACTATGACTTTCTTCACTTATTATAAAGACTATAAGGGAGATAAGCTTGCCGGCAAAAAAACACTAGTAGTTTTATTGTCTCCGGGAAGAGCCAAATATCTTAATTTTTTAATGGCTTCTATCCCTTATATCGTTTTATCTGCTATTATCTATTCTGGATTATGGCAGCCAGATTTAAATACCCATTTTTTGGTTTTAAATGGTATTTCTTTTCTTCTTATTTTTTATACTGCACTTTTATTATTTAAATACCCGGAAGGAAAAAAAACGACCGACGCGTTAAAATGGAATTTTTCAGGTACTGTTTTATTTGAAACTTCATTTATAGCATTGGTGAACCCTTTGTTGGCATTTGTTTTATTCGTCGTGGGTTTCCTGTCCGTTTATTATCTATTTGTTTTTATGCAAATAGAATGATTGTATTGACAAGGCACGCTTTTTTTTGTATAATAAAAGTATCGGAACAACTTTAAAGGAGGTTTATTATGGACAAAGAGAAGTATTATAGAGTACTGTTTATCATCGCGGGTTTATATGATGTTATACTGGGCTTCGGATTTTGTTTTTTCTATAAATGGCTTTTTAAAACAGTTCTGCAAAGACCGATACCACAACCCCCAATTTATTTTCAAGTTTGTGCAGCTTTCATAGGACTGATTGGAATAGGGTATTTTCTGGTCTGGAAACACCTTTATAGAAACGTGGATCTTGTTGTAATCGGTACCGGTATGAAGATTATCTATATACTTGGAGCAATATTGTTTTCCACCTATGCAATCGTTCCTTTAGCTCTTGTTACCTTTGGCGCGCTGGACGTTGTATTTATAGTTTTATTTATAGAATTTCTAAGATACGCGAAAGTTAACGGAAAAATACCGGTGTAAGTTTGGATTGGTAGCTTCAAAAAAGCTCACAGCTGACGGCTAAAAAAAAATTATTCGTGCTAGCTGTTGTAATACTTGGCTTTTGGCTGTCGGACTTTAGCTATTAGCCAAAAAAACAGCAATTTAATTCTTTGTGTTTTCTGTGGTCTCTGTGTGAGAATAGTTTTTTTGTGGTGGGGGTGGTCTTTGAACGGCGCTATTTTTCTTTGTGACTTAGTGTGGTTGCGGCTAAAAATAAGAGAAAAAGGTGTTGACTTTTTTTAATTGTAATGTAATATAATTACTGAAATAGAAGCAAAAATTTAAAAAAATAGGAAAATCAGCACTCTTGAGAACCACTTTAAATTAAAATTTAGAGAGTGGAAATAGAGTAATTTATGTTTTTTAAGGAGTGGTAATTAAAGTATGAAGCATACATATATAGAAAATATCGCGGATTTTGTTGACAAACAGGTAGAAATTCGTGGATGGGTATATAACAAAAGATCCAGTGGAAAAATACAATTTTTGCTGGTAAGAGATGGTACCGGGATAATTCAAGGTGTTGCCACGGAAGAGGACACTGAGCCCGAGAGTTTTTCGCTTATGAATGATTTAGATCAGGAAAGTTCTGTAATTGTCAAGGGAAAGGTGAGAGAAGATAGCCGGGCACCGATTGGATACGAACTTTCCATAGGTTCGGTCGAAGTCGTGGGAGATAGTAAAGATTATCCTATTACTCCTAAGTCCCATGGTACCGATTTTTTACTTCAAAACAGACATATATGGATTCGTTCTAGTAAGCAATGGGCTATTCTACGTATAAGGGCGGAAGTTGTAAAGGCTGTTGAAGATTATTTGTGGGAAAGGGGATTCTTGCGTTTTGATGCCCCTATTTTTACTCCTTCTGCTTGTGAGGGTACAACTACTCTTTTCGAAGTAGATTATTTTGGTGAGCCGGCGTATCTTTCTCAGAGCGGTCAGCTCTATTGTGAAGCAACTGCCGCTGCTTTTGGAAAAGTCTATTGTTTCGGTCCCGCCTTCAGAGCTGAAAAATCGAAAACCAGACGGCATTTGACAGAATTCTGGCAGGTGGAACCTGAGATAGCCTATGCTCATCTCGATGATTCTATAGAACTTGCAAGCGAAATGATCGAATATTTAATCGAAAGAGTTTTAATTAATAGAAAAAGGGAATTGGAAGTTCTCGAGAGGGATGTTTCTCTTCTCGAGCTGGTTGAAACTCCTTTTCCTAAAATCAAATATGAAGAAGCAGTAAAAAAAGTTAACGAATTAGGTGAGTCGATGAATTTTGGTGATGATTTTGGAGCCCCGCAGGAAACTGTTCTTGGAAAAAGTTACGATTCTCCGGTTGTGGTAACTCATTTTCCCAGAGAAATCAAAGCTTTCTATATGAGGAAAGAGTCCGGAAATGAGGAGGTAACTCTTTCTTTCGATATTCTCGCTCCTGAAGGATATGGTGAAATTGTAGGAGGCGGAGAAAGAGAGTTTGAGGTAGAAAAGTTGAAGAAGGAAATAGAGGAAAGAGGATTACCCGAAGATGCTTTCAAGTGGTATATTGATTTAAGAAAATACGGTTCTGTTCCGCATGCGGGTTTTGGCCTTGGGATTGAGAGGACTGTCGCCTGGATTTGCGGAACCGGTCATATCCGTCAAACTATACCTTTTCCCAGAACTCTGGGAAGAGCGTATCCTTAGTACATAAAGAGTATATAAAGGAGGGTTTATGCTTTTTTTATCCTTTTTACTATTTTCGGCTCTTTACGTTGATGGGAAAAATTATGTTAAGATATATAGAGGCTCACACAGGATAGATCTATTTTTTGTTGAGGAAGGTTTTTTTAATCCTGCCGCCGGAATCGGAATTGCAGGTGCCGGATTAAATCCTGCTTCTCTTGGTAGGTCACCCGATGTTCAATTTTTTACCGCTTTTTCCCTTCCGGGGGTCAGCGCGACCGATGTTGACACTTTCTCCTTTAATGTTGAGGGAGATGAGACTACTGTGAGCAATGATGTTCTTGTTAATCCGGGAAGCCGATTGTATGCACAATATAATGCTTTAGGTGGAATTGACTTTATAGGTTTTTCGAAAAGAATTGGAATGTTTGGTTTGGGTCTTTCTTACGGAAGTGGCTACAAGTTAGGCGTTGAAGCAAGTTTGAGCGGAAGTATTTATGGGGATATTAGAATGGATGAAGCTTTTGAGTTTACCAATGATGATTTTTCTGAAATTTCCTATGGTGATACTGTAAGGGTAAATCCTTTGTTTAAAGGAGCGGTAACCCTGGAAAATGAAGTTCCTTTAAGATTAGAATATTCGGATATCCCGTTTTTTCTCGGAGCGGGAGTTAATTTCGGACCCCTTTCATTTGGCGCGGGTCTCAAGTTTCAAAAATTAAGCCTTTATGGAGAAGGAAGTTTCTCGATCCATATTGATAGTTTGGTGATGGAAGTAAGGGATACTACCGTTATAGACGGTAATGGTGATGAGTGGATAATTGAGGATTTTTCGGCTGCTTTAGATTTTGATGAAAATCTTGCAGAAGGGGAAATTATTTCTTCCGGTTTTTCGGCTACACATCCGGTTTTTTGTATTGGTTCAATTATTGATTTCCCGGGGATGCAAATTTCATGGGGATTCGATTTCGGCGCTCAGTATGATCTTGCGGGTAGTTATAGTTGGTATTTTTCGAATATTTCTGAGTTGCCCGATAGTTTTGTTAGTGTCGATTCAACTTATCTTACTATTGTGGAGGATTCGCTTATTTCAGGTAGAGCTATTATTGTGATAGACAGTATGATTCGCGAGGAAGAATCGGAATCCGGTGATGAAGTGTTATCATCCGCGGGATCCAGTTTTAATTTTGGATTTGTAGTTGAACCAATAAACCTTGGTATTAACGGTAAGCTCGCGTTCCGTTCCGATTATTCTTTTAGTAAAGTCGGATTATATACATATACACCGATACCTGCCCCGGTTATCAATGTAAGATTGGGACTTGCAGCAGATGTATTGATCCTTAGTGGTTATGAATTCGAGGACCTTGACTGGAGACTTATCCCGTCGGCGACATTGGGTCTTTCTTTTAGTTATGAAAGAGATTATCTTAGCTTTTATTTACCTGTTAAGTATGATGTATCCCATATAGCTTTGGCGATTCTCGGCAACGTTTTAGACGAAGATGAAGATGTATCTTTTGATATGCACAGTAGCTCAAGTATATGGGATAATTTGGCTTTTGGTTTAGGTTTTAGAGTTAAAATTTAGAATGTGTAAAAGGAGGTTTTGTAAAAATGGCAGTTCGAGTTGGTGTAAACGGTTTTGGTAGAATTGGAAGATGTGTTTTAAGAGAAGTTATAAATAGAGACGATATAGAAATTGTCGGTATAAACGATATTGCGGATCTTAATAATCTTGCTTATCTCTTTAAGTATGATTCTGTTCACAGAAGATTTGAAGGTGATGTTAAAGTAGAGGGCA
>CAZALG010000050.1:0-10204 GCA_964485935.1 uncultured bacterium
ATTCTCCGCATTTTACAGTTATATTCTCTTTAGTATCCAGAATTTCTCCCGGAGATACCATATCATGGACATCTGCGATTTGCGCTGCTCTAAGTATCTTTAATTTCTTATCCCTAAAGTAACAGAATGCTCCCGGATGGTACGAGAGACCTCGCACTTTGCCTACGATCTCGGAAGATTTTTTACCCCAATCGATTCTACATTCTTCCTTTGTTATTTTAGACGCATAACTCGCTTTACTATTATCCTGAGCGAGCATCTTAAATTCCTTGCCTTCTTCAATATCCATAAGAACCGACAAAATAGGCTGGGCAGCCTCTCTGAACAAACGCTCTTCTAATTCTGTACATACTTCTAAAGGTGAAATCGGGACCTCTTTAACGCGTATTATATCACCGGTATCCACTCCTATACCCATTATGAAAATTGTAATACCCGTTTTCTTTTCTCCGTTCATTAAAGCCCGAGCTACCGGACTTGCTCCCCTGTATTTCGGCAGTATTGATGGATGAATATTCAGAGGATATTTGGCCATCTTTATAATATTATCTTTTAAAATTGCTCCGTAAGAAGCAAGCACAAAAGTCTCGACATTGGTTTCCTTGATTCTTTCTTCAACAGAAGTAGAATTTGGGTTATCCTCTTCTATAAGATTCAAAGACAAATCTCTTGCACCTTTTCCAAGGGGTGTAGGAGATTCGCTTTTCCCTCTTCCCCTCTTTTTAGGCGCTTTTGTAATAACAAGCGGAACTTCTATACCTGAAGATACAAGTGAATCGAGAATAATAGTAGAAAGCTCGGAACTCCCAAAAAACAATACTTTCATTAATTTTCTTTTCTCAAAACTCTCCTTATCATACCTTTTTCGAGTTCTATTTCTGTCTTATCGTCTATCTTTAATTTAACAGTGGTATCTTTAATCTGGGTTATTTTCCCATGAATCCCGCCCGATGTAATTACCTTTTCACCTTTTTGTAAAGATTCAATCGTCTCCTTATGTTTTTTCTGCTGGACCTGCGAAGGCCTGAAAAGAAGAAAATATATAATAGCAAACATTATAACTATAAACAACAATGATGATGAACTACCCTGACCACAGGCCCCCGGAGAAGTTCCTTCTCCTCCCCCCAATCCCGAAGCTAATTCGCAACCCTGTGCAATTATGAAATTAATAATATTAATCATCAAAACCTCCTTTGAATTTACTCAAGATTTGTTTACGCCATTTAAAAAAATTACCTTTTTCGACGTTTTTTCTTATCTCTTTCATTAATTCCATATAGAATGATATATTATGTAGTGTTGCAAGGTATTTCGCAAGGAGTTCATCGGTATTGAACAAATGCCTGAGATAAGCCTTAGAATAATGTAGACATGTGGGACACTTACAGTCTTCGGAAATAGGGTTGGGATCTTCCTTATATTTTGAATTTTTTAGATTGATTTTCCCCTCCCAGGTATACAGACCGGCTGTTCTCGCATTTCTTGTCGGTATAACACAGTCGAAAAGATCTACGCCTTCTCCCACCGCCCACAAAATATCCTCAATTTTTCCCAATCCCATTGTATATCTTGGTTTTTTTTCCGGTAATAAAGGAACCACGGACTCAATAACTTCTCTTGTTTGACTTGGATCCTCTCCAACCACCAAACCACCCAGAGCAAAGCCATCAAAATCCAGTTCTTTTAATTCGCTTACAGCAATTCCCCTTAAATCAGTATAAGTGGAACCCTGCACAATACCGAAAAGAAGCCCCGGATAATTAAGGGTTTTAAAATACTCAAGAGACCTTTTTGCCCATCTGTTGGTTCTTTCCATTGCTTCTTCAGCATAACCTCTTCCTATGGGATAACCAACGCATTCATCCAGCGGCATAAGAATATCCGATCCAAGATTAATCTCTATATCGATAACTTTTTCAGGCGTAAATCTAAGAGGGGCACCATCAACATGAGATGAGAAAAGAATCCCATCGTCACTTATCTTTCTTCTGGTCGAAAGAGAATATACTTGAAATCCTCCTGAATCGGTAGCAATAGGACCGTCCCACCCGCTAAAATGATGTAACCCTCCCATTTTTTTGATAAGCTCATCACCCGGTCTAATATTTAAATGGTAAGTGTTTGAGATAAAAATCTGGACACCTAACTTCTTCATATCCCAGAAAGGAAGAGTCTTAACGTCTCCTAAAGTTGCAACAGGCATAAAAGCCGGTGTTTTTACAACACCGCTTTTTGTGGTAATTATACCTGTTCGAGCACATTTATCTTTTGACTTTATTCTAAAAGGGATAATATTCATAAGCAGTTTAGGAAAGCGGGCAACGGGATTTGAACCCGCGACCCCGAGCTTGGGAAGCTCGTACTCTTCCAGCTGAGCTATGCCCGCTTATTGAAAGATATTAGGTAACAATGAAAGAAAGTCAAGGGGAACCTAAATCCCAACCGCAATAACTTGTACTTAAGTGTTTTCTTCTATTACTTTCTTAACAATTTCACAAAGCTCTTCGTACTGGTAAGGTTTTCCGACTACCGCATTAAAGCCGTGTTTTTTATATTCCGACATTACCGGGTCATCGGAATAACCACTTGAAACTATCGCTTTAACTTCAGGATTAATTTCTCTTAATTTTTTTAGGGTGTCCTCGCCTCCCATTCCCCCCGGAATGGTCAAATCCAGTATGATAAGGTCAAAGGGTTTACCTTTATCCATTTCTTCTTTATATAAAGTCACAACTTCTGTCCCATCAGCTACGCCTTCAACTTCATAGCCAAATAATTTCAAAGCCTCTACAGCTGTATTTCTAACAAAAGACTTATCATCCATTACGAGGATTTTACCCTTACCTTTATGAATCTTTTTCTTTTGCCCTTTATGTCTAATTTTATCTTTATACACAGCCGGGAGATAAACAAAAAATGAGGATCCTTTCCCCAACTCCGACTGAACCGTAATACATCCTTCATGCCTTTTAATTATAGAAAAGACTGTCGAAAGACCAAGCCCGCTTCCTTTTTGTTTTGTAGTGAAAAAAGGATCAAATATTTTAGATACTATATCCTCTGGCATCCCAATTCCTCTATCGCGTATTTTTATCATTACATACTTTCCGCTCTTTAGAGGCAAGCCTTTACCTTCTTTTACCTTGATGGTTTCACCTCTGATTGTTATAACTCCACCCTCAGGCATTGCTTGGTCTGCATTTAAGATTAAGTTATTAAAAACCTGAGAGATCTGTCCTTTATCGGCTTTAACATCCCAAAAGTCTTCAGAAAATTCAAAATTGCATCTAACGTTGGAACCACTTAATACGAAATTTGCCGAACTCCGTATTAAATCCTCAACATCTATATTAACCTTTACGGGACTCCCTCCTTTTGAGAAAGTTAGAAGCTGCTGGGTCAGGCTTTTGGCGCTTTGAGCTGCCCTTTCTGATTCTTCTAATATATCATAAACTTCGTCCTGAGGGTCAAGATGTAACTTCGCAAGAGATATATTACCAAGGATACCGGTAAGAAAATTATTAAAATCATGAGCAATTCCACCTGCCAGAATTCCAAGCGACTCCAGTCTATCTGCTTTTTCTCTTTCTTTTTCCATATCCTTATACTCGGTGATATCCCTGATAATGCCCATAAAGGATTCTAAACCCTGATAAGTTATTTTTCTAATAGAGAATTCGCAGAATCGTAGATCACCATTTTTGGTGACTATATTTGCTTCATACACATCTGGCATTTCCTCTCCTTTTTCTCTCCTGCGTTCCATTTCTTTAACTATGCTTCGGTCCTCTTCACTGATTATTTTCCAGATTTCCATTTTATATAGTTCTTTCTTACTATAACGAAGTACATCGCACAGGTAATCGTTAACGAAGAGAAACCTGTAGGCTCTAAAGACACAAATACCTTCTCTGCTGTCCTCCACAAGTATACGATATTTTTCTTCTGATTCCTTTAGTGTTTCCTCTGCTTTTATTTCTTTTGTAATTTCCTTTACTACCCCCACAATTCCATAGATATCGCCCTCAGGATTTCTAAGTGGCAGATACATCTCTGAGGTGAAGGTCTTTGTTCCGTCTTTTGATTCGTAGGGTATTTTATCCTTTTTTACAACCTCGCCTTCCATAGCTTTTTTCATCATTTCATCGACTTCAGCGTTTTTTAAGTTAGAAAATATTTCCCAGGGTAATTTTTTACTTTTTAGAACCTTTTCTCTGGAAACCTTTGTCATTCTTTCCATTGAACCATTCCAATAAGTAAAATGGAAATTTTGATCCAAAACTAGAATACCATCTTCCATAGATTCTAAAGCATTTGAGAGAAGTTCTTCTTCCTTACGGAGTTCTTCTTCTACTTTTTTGAGTTTTGTGATGTCGCGTGAGATACCAATAATACCAATAACCTTGCCTTCTTTATCATAACGGGGTACCTTTGTGTAAGAAATCCAGTATACTTTGCCATCTTTACCAACTCTCTTTCCTACTCCACTAGGCATAGGCTTCTTGCCATTTATTATATCTTGCTCTTCTGCAAAATACTTTTCTGCTACCTCTTCTTCAAAAAAAGAAAAATCTGTTTTGCCTATTATCTCTTCTTTAGGAACGCCAAACTTTTCCGCTTTAGAGGCGCTAATCTCCAGGTAACGACAATCCCTATCTTTGAAAAATATCTCATCAGGAGTTAACTCTAAAAGAGAATCCAATAAATTTTTTCTGAAAACAAGCTCCTCCCTTGCTTTTCTTTCCTCGGATACATTCGTCAAGGAAGCCATATAACCATAGACATTATTACTATCGTCAAAGAGCGGCATAACTCTCATATGACAGAAAAATGCGGTACCATCTTTCTTTATATTTAAATGTTCTCTTGAATATATCTCTCCATTTGTAACTTTCTCGAAGATTCCTCTCTGAATTTCTTTAAAATCTGGCTCTGCTATTAGGAACTCAAGAGTCTTTTCCTTAAGCTCCGCGAAAGTATAACCGAATAACTCTTTTGTTGTTTTATTAGCATAATTAATACGCATTTCTGTATCCATACGCAAAATTGAATTTGCAGATTGTTCAATAAGATCATTTAATTTGTATATTTTTCGCTGTGCTTTTTTCATCTCGGTCATGTCCCTTATCAAAACAATAGCTGTTTCTTTATCGATTTTAGCGAAACGTGCTTCCCAATCTCGCGGGTCATCTTTGACGGTAAGCTGATATTCAAAACTTACAACTTTACCGCTTTTAATTGCTTTTTTAATGCTCTTTATACTACGGGCGGCTAAATTCTCCGGAAGAACATCCTGTATATTCTTATTTAAAAATCCCTCGGGTTTTGCATAAAGGATATTTTCATTCCCTGTATAGTAAGAAATAAACGTGCCATCTTTTTTAATCTGAAATAATAAATCGGGGAAGGCGGAAAGTATTGCACGATCCCTCGCTTCACTCTTTTTCAATTGTTCTTCCATTTCTTTTCGTTGTGTTATATCTCTTGAAATACCTAAGGTTCCGATTGTTTTTCCCGTTTCATCATATCTCGGAATCTTGGTTGTCGAAACCCAGGTTATTCTTCCGTCAGGATGTGTTTCCTTCTCGACTTTCCCTTTTATTGGTTCACCTGTCTTTATTATTTCCTGTTCATCCCGATAAGCTTGTTCTGCATGGGGTTTTGTGAAATAATCGTAATCCGTTTTCCCTATCATCTCTTCGGTACTTGTAGCTCCAAGCCATTCAGCCATAGATTTGCTCACAGCGATAAAGCGGTTTTGTCTATCCTTAAAATAAATATTATCGGGCGTGTTATCAAGAAGATAAGAAAGCAGGTTGCTTTTAAATACAACTTCTTCACCGAGTTTTGCCAGTCTCTTTTTTAGTTTATCTTCCAATTCTTTTGTCTCGGTTATATCTCGCGAAATACCCAAGATACCAATTACCTTACCTTTTTCATCATACCACGGAACTTTAGTTGTTAAAACCCAGGCTGTTCTTCCGTCGAGATAGGTTTCCTTTATAACTTTTCCCATAACAGGTTTCCTAGTTTTTATCATCTCCTGTTCTTCCCGGTAGGCTTGTTCTGCATGGGGTTTTGTAAAAAAGTCGAAGTCGGTTTTGCCAATAACCTTACCCACATTTCCAACTCCCAGCTTTTCTACGAGCGCTCTGCTCACCTGCACAAAACGGCTTTTCTTATCTTTGAAGTAAATTCGATCGGGTGTTTTATGGAGAAAAGAAGAAAGCAGGTTATTTTTGAAAATCAATTCCTTTTGGGATTCATCAATTCGTTCTTGAAGTTTACATTCAATTTTTTTTCTAACGCTTATATCTTCAAAAAGGACTAAAGAACCGATATGCTTTCCCTTCTTGTCATACTTTGGAGATGACATAACATGAAGGGTTTTATTGTCTCCTTTATTTTCTGAAATTTCTAATTCGGCTAAGTAATCTTTTTTCTTTATCCATTTTTTTACTTTTTTAAACATCTCGAGGCTAACAAAATCTTTTAAATTTTCCCCCTGCAAGTCCCCTTTATTTATACCAAAAAGGTCGTTGCAAGCAGGATTTGAAAGGAGAAAAACACCCTTTGGGTCTAAAAAACATAACGGCGCATTTATTTCTTCAATTATATCAGAATAAATAGCACAGTCATTTAAAAAAGCACCTTTGATTTCTTTCTTTGATTTTTCGTCAGTCATTTCTCTTTAACCTTTTAATATTAAAAGGATTTATAGCTTTTATATAATTCAACAGTTGTGTAAAACTAATATTTACACACAAAAGCAATTAACTCTCCTTATAATGAACTTAATATCTAAAGAAAAGTTTGTCAAGTGTCATTGGAATTTATCGAAAAAAGTCTTGGGTCGTAAACCGCCTTCGGCTTACCACTTACGGCAAACCGCAGAAAAAAATTTGCACATGTAGGACATGTAATCAATATAGAAATACAAATAAAAAAATAGAAGTTACAAGTTCTACATGCTTTACATGTAAAAAAATGGTGTGTGGAGTTGGGTTTAGCGGAAAGCGGATGACGGGGAGCGGGCATTGTGAAGAGTTCCAAAACAACTATTTTACGTTAAACTTTCCTTGACATATCTAAAATCTCTAATTATATTGTCCTATGGTAAAATTCAGGGAGAATATTGTTGAATAAAATAGCAGAAAGGTCGGGGATTTTATCAATTTTATTAATTCCTATTTCCCTACCTCTTGCTATAACTGCGTTGATCTTCTCCCTCGTTTTATTTCTAAAAGAAAAAAAATGCTCTTTTTTTATGGTACAGGATAAATTGCTTTCTTTTATTATCTTAAGCGTTATATTCAGTGTTTTTCTCTCTATTGTCTTTTCTATTAATAAAAGCAAATCAGCCCTTTCTTTTTTGGTTTTTATTCTGTATTTTTTTGTACTGTTCTTAGTTAAAGAACTACCCAAAGAAAAAATCATAAAAGCACTAATCATTGGAAGCCTCATAGTTTGCCTATTCGCGGTTTCGCAGATTGCTCTTAATTTCATTCCTAATATAAAATTTAAAATCTTAGGAAAAATTCCACTTTCAATTGGGGGGATGGCAATCGGTTTTCAAAAGACCAATTCCCTTCCGAGGCTTCTTGTAATGGTTTTTCCTATCTCAATTGTATTTTTAAGTCATAAAAAGAATACTTATTGGAGACCTTTGAGCGTTTTTTTTATAATAGTCGCGACAATTGCTTTGATACCTACTAAGCCTTTCGGAGCTGTTTTAGCTTTTCTAATATTGTTTTCGATTTTCTTGTTTTTTAAAGACTGGCGGCTCGGGATCGGATTTTTATTACTTATTTTAATACCTATTTTTCTTAAACCGGATATTTTGGGCGAATTCATGGAGAGCGTTACCGGTTATTCCAATATCACAATGAGGATTAATACCTGGGTTAATTTTGTATTACCAGCAGTCTTAAAGAAAAATTTCTTTACAGGTTTTGGCATAGGTTGTTACAGAAAAGCTGCCGAAACCTTTGCGATGAATATGAGTATTATGGAGAATCACCCTCATTCAGTTTATTTTTACATCTTTGCAGAAACCGGTATCCTTGGGTTTATTTCTATTTTTTCTTTGATATTTACTACTTTATTTATTTCCTTCAAAAGAAAAGAGCAAGATTATCTTTATATAGGAGTATTTTTCGCAATTTTGGGTTTCTTGCTGGAAGGTCTGATTACCTCATACCTAGAATATCTCCCAATCGGAATGGTTACTTTTTCTGTTTTGGGACTGGCTATACCAGCGCATGAAAACACAGAAGGAATAAATTATGGGAACTCCAAAATTAGCTAAAAAACTTCGTCTTATCGACGTTTTTTGTGTTGCATCAGGCGCAATGATAAGCTCAGGTATTTTTATTTTGCCGGGACTCGCTCACGCCAGAGCCGGACCGGCTGTAATCGTATCTTATTTTTTGGCCGGACTTCTTGCCCTAACCGGTGTTCTGTCTCAGGCGGAACTTGTTTCTGCTATGCCAAAAGCCGGCGGGACATATTTCTACGTTACCCGCAGCATGGGTCCAACTGTTGGGACTATCGATGGCTTTTTAACATGGTTCTCATTGTCCTTAAAAAGTTCCTTTGCTTTAGTTGGTATGGCTGCTTTTTCAAGTATATTGTTTGATTTTAATATACATCTTATTTCTATAAGCCTTTGCATAATATTTGTGGCAATAAATATATTGGGAATAAAAGAAGCAGGTAGAGTTCAAATTGCTCTGGTTGTATCTCTATTAGGGCTGATGATTGTTTATGTGGTTTTAGGAATCCCGAACATACAGGTCGAACACTTTAAAGATTTTGCCTCTAAAGGGATACCAGCGGTTTTCTCGACCGCAGGTTTCGTTTTCGTTTCCTTTGGAGGTGTCTTAAAAATAGCGAGTATCGCTGAAGAAGTAGAAGAACCGGGGAAAGTAATACCTCTGGGAATGATACTTTCTCTTGCAACGGTAGGGATTCTTTACATTTTGGTTATTTATGTTACTTCGGGAGTACTCGGGGCTTCATCCTTAGATCATTCTCTTACACCAATATCCGACGGCGCTATGGTTTTTATGGGACAATGGGGAAGAATTTTGCTCAGCATTGCCGCTATCCTCGCCTTTGTTTCTACTGCGAACTCTGGAATTATGGCAGCATCAAGATACCCGTTTGCTTTGAGCCGTGATAATCTTTTGCCGAATATATTTAGAAAAATAAGCAGTAAATTTCAAACACCATATATAGCAATTATTATAACAGGAATCATTATGATTATCTCTCTTTTCTTTACTCTGAAGATACTTGTCGAGACCGCTTCCACTGTTTTAATTATGACTTATCTTTTTTCTTGTATAGCTGTTATTATTATGAGGCAAAGCGGAGTCCAAAATTATAGACCTCGATTCAGGAGTCCTATTTATCCTTTTCCTCAAATAATAGGTATTCTTGGCTGTGGTTTTTTACTTTTTGAAATGGGGACAGAAGTTTTGATAATTGTTATGATTCTAATGTCATTAGCTATCAGCGCATACTTTATTTATGGAAGACGAAGAGTTAAAGAAGAATACGCATTGTTATACTTAATCGAAAAAATTACCGCAAAGGAATTAACAACACACTCTCTCGAAGATGAACTTAAAGGCATAATAAGAGAAAGAGACAAAATTCAGAAAGATCGTTTTGATGAATTAATAGAAGAAAGCCATATACTGGATTTAGAAGAAAAAACAGAGTTAAAAGAGTTCTTTAAATTAACCGCAGAGAAACTTTCTCTACCTCTTAATATACCAAAAAAGAAACTTTATGAGCTTCTTATGAAAAGAGAAAAAGAAAGTACAACTTCTATAAATCCTGATATTGCCATACCCCATATAATAATTGAAGGAGAAAAACATTTTGATATTTTACTCGCCAGATGCAAGGAAGGTATAAAATTCGGAGAGGATACTCCTGAAGTCAAGGCGGTTTTTATGCTTGTAGGAACGAGAGACGAAAGAAATTTTCACCTTAGAGCTCTTGCCTCGATAGCACAGATTATAAGTACGAAAGATTTTATGACGAGATGGATGAGCGCGAAAAATATTGAAAACTTGAGAGATACAATTCTTCTGGGAGAAAGAAAGAGACAAACATAATAAAGAAATTCAAACATTAAAAATTAAAAAGCAAAATTAAAAAAACAAAGTTCCACCCCCCACCTAAATAA
>CAZALG010000051.1:0-10078 GCA_964485935.1 uncultured bacterium
AATAAATTCTTCAGCATCGAATATCTCCTTTACTTTCGTGACCATCGAATTATCACGTAATTTGGTTTCTACTTTTTGCTGGTATGTTATTATTTCTATATCTATATCCTTCCCCGTTGTTTCTTTTATCGCGTCTCTCAAAAAGTGAATGTCTTCATCAAGGTGTTTCTTATGGGTTGAAGGAACTTTTATTCTTAATATATCGTCTTCAAACGAAACCGGTTCTGCGTCTTTTAAGAATGCCTTAAGGAAATTCTTTCCATTGGTTCCGTCTATTTGTTTGATTATTGCTTCCCATATATCTTGCGCGTTTTTTGATAGCTTCGTGATTGTTCTGTTGTTTGTCTCTCTTTCTTTGTTTTTTTGAGGATTTTCTTTAAGAGGCATTTCTTCCGACATTTTTTTTATTAAGGTGTTTATATCACGTAAATTTGGTATTTTTGCCATCCTGAGCATTGCCAATTCGAGGTAAACAGGGGAATGAGATATCAATCTAATATCTTTTTCTAAATCGACCGACAAGTTAAGTACTGCTGTTATAAACTCCTTCGAAACATTTTCAGTAAGTTTAATTAATTCTTCTCTGGGTACAGTTGAAGTTGTGTCTTTGATTTCAAGCTTGCAGAGGATAAGACTGCGCAGAAATTTAAGCCAGCCGGATGTAAATTCCCTGAGGTCGTATCCCCTACTGGCAATTTCCTCAACACATCGTACTATTTCATTTTCTTCA
This sequence comes from uncultured bacterium, assembly GCA_964485935.1. GTDB lineage: Bacteria > Hydrothermota > UBA3072 > UBA3072 > UBA3072 > JAFGHJ01. The sequence goes on from CAZALG010000051.1 coordinate 731, forward strand.
GAGTTTTTAATGCCGTTAAATAGTTCTAAATATAGATTGTTTCCGATAAAACCAAAGACATCTCGGACATCGTCCGCCGTAATTTCTCCATCCGAATAGGAAATTAATTGTTCGAGCATCCCTTCTGCGTCTCTTATGGCTCCTTCTGCTCTGGAAGAAATGAGAGGTAAAGCTTCATCCGTTGCTTTTACGTTTTCCAATTTTGCCAGTTCTTTTAATTTTTTGAAAATTTCTTGATTGCTTAGCATCCTGAAGTCGAATCTCTGACAGCGGGATAGTACTGTCTTCGGTACTTTTTGAGGTTCTGTAGTCGCGAATATGAAAATTACGTGTGAGGGTGGTTCTTCCAGAGTTTTTAATAATGCGTTAAAAGCTTCTTTTGTAAGCATGTGTACTTCGTCTATTATATAAACTTTAAAAGCAGATTGTACGGGACTATAGGATACCGATTCTCTAAGAGATCTTATTTCGTCGATTCCTCTATTTGATGCGCCGTCGATTTCTATGACGTCGACCGAGTTACAATTTGTAATAGCTCTGCAATTCTCACATTCATTACAGGGATTTTCAACTATACCTTTTTTACAGTTTACTGCTTTTGCCAGAATGCGAGCGACTGAAGTTTTTCCGACTCCCCTTGGACCCGAAAACAAATAAGAATGCCCCACTCTCCCCTTTGCCAATGCAGACATAAGGGTTTTATTTACATGGGGTTGTCCCAGTACTTCGTCAAAATTCTGTGGTCTGTATTTTCTTGTTAAAACTAAATATCCCATAATTTTTTCTAATCAGCCGCACGGCTTGCTTCGCCTATGAATTCTTACCGGTGCTTAGTTAAGAAAAAGCTCCATTTAGGTTTTCCTTCATCAGAGGTTAAGACTTCTTACCGCTGCTTCCTTCCAGATCTGACGGGGTTCAAAGCTCTCCTCTATGGAGGGCCCAAATTTCAACGCCATCTTAAGAAGCCCATAGTAAAAGAACATAAACTCAAATCAAGCCAATAGCCCTGCTATAGCGGATTACAGGTGAAGGGCACCGCTAGCGCCCCGCTATGTGCGGCTGATATTTTATATTAGTTCGGGATAACTAAGAAGTCAACCCCCATAAGTAATGTAAAAATTAAATATTAAAATGGAAAAATACAAATGAAAGTTCGGAAATTAATTTAAAAAAAGGGAACAACGAGCATAAAAAATGGTACAAATTTTGCATTTTTATTTGTCATTTTGATTTTTAATTTTTGATATTTAAATTCCGAAGAGAAGGAATTCAATGATATTTTTTGTTTTTCCTGATAACTGGTATCTGGGCCCCGGGACCTAAATTACCGTATTGTTATATCTATTCTATCAGTTCTGTCTTCTCCCACCGATTCGTATCCGATAACACTTGTTACTGCTTTTTCGGGGAGTATTATTCTGTCTAAGAGGAAATTGGCTATTCTTTTTGTCCTTTCCATGGCTAGATTTTCGTTTTGTGAGAAAACAATAACTCTTAGGCGTTTATTGATGTCTTTTCTGACGTAGTCCGCGGCTTCTTCCAGTAAATCTTTACCTGACTCAGATATGCGGGAGGAGTTTTGTTCGAATACTATTCTGCCGTCAAGACGAACTACGGAGTTCAATTCTTCCCTCCAGTAGAGTGCGGGTACACTAACTTTTTTACCAAGTTGAAAAGAAGATTTATTTTCATGATCGACTACTCTTAAGTAGTAAGAGTAGTTTTTCCCCAGATCTATCATATTGCCTTTTGAATCTCTTCCGTCCCATTCTATGGCTTCCGGAGGATTACCCATGCCAGCGAAAGTTCTGAATACCCCACCCATTGCGTCTGTTATTACTAATTCCCATTGTTTGACATCCTTTTCGACAGAAATGTTTAATATCGTTATAGGAGGGGTTAGAATATTTCCAAACCACGGTTTTCTTATCTGATTGCTGGCAAGGATGGGTAGGGGTGTGGAACTTATTTCCGAATGAACCTGTAGTTCCATATCATAAATGTTGGAACCTTCTCTTCCGAAAGGTTTGATAACTTCGAAGATATCATATTTTAGTTCTGAAGGAGGTTTTTTCTCGTCTATTTTGCCTAGATATTCTCCCTTGATAACTTCTTTTGATATCTCTTCCTGGGCAAACCCAACAATATTTAAAATACATATAAACGTGAGGATTATAATTCTTTTCATTTTTACTCCAAAACAAAGCTAAAAGTAATTATTCCGGTTTGCACGATTCCTGAGTTTTGAATAGACGCGAACTTCCATTGTCTAACGCTGTCTATTACCAGTCTATCCCAGGAGCCGAAACCTGAGGTTTTGACTACGAAAATGTTTTCCTTGACCGTTCCGTCGGGATTAACTGCTATCTGTACACTTACAGTTGCTGTTAATCCTCTTTTTTGAGCCCACAGGGGATAAGGAGTTGTCGGTTTATAGGTTATTTTTCTGGATGAAAGAGGTCCCGTGATGGTTATTTTTGTGGTCGATTTGGAAGGAGCACTCTTTATTTTTGCTTTCTCTTCCGCGGATACTTTAGGAGTTGTTTTTTCTAATTCTTTTGTCGGGACTTTTTCTAAATCGACCTGTCCGCTGCCTCCGGGTGAGGAGAATACTCCGATTTTAGCATCAGGACTGTATGTTTTTTCCTCGCTGATTTTTAGAGCAGGTTTACTTATTATGTCTTCGGTACTGCTTTGTCTATCAGCCGATGCTACACGAAGAATTTCAGTCGCTCCTACTTCGGGTCCCTCCAGTCTTTCGAATTTGTCAAGATCTATTCCTTTTGCCTGGGTACGATCCAACTGTTTTTCATCCAGGTCGATTCCCTTTTCGCTGATTTTGGGGACAGGGGGCAGGTTTTTAATTATTTTTTCGATTTCATTATTCTCTAACTCTTTTATACCGTCATCTCTCTGAGTTATTTTGTCTTTTATTGCCTTGAAGATACTTTTTTGAGGTGGTGTGGGTCTAACAGAGGGAGCCAATGTTTGATCTATAAATTCAATATTGTCAATTCTGCTGACAATTTCGCTTGTTCTTTTTGCTTCATTAAAATAAAAGATGCCGACATGAAATATAATTGAAAATATCATTGTGGCTTTTAGCTTTCTGTCAAAAAATCCTTCAGTTTTATCTAGCATTTTTATCTCTGAATGGTTGCGATTGAAATGCTTCTTGCTCCGAGCTTTTTGGCAAGAGCTATAATATTCATAACCGTACCGGTTTCAAGTTCCTTATCTGTTCTAATGAGAAGCAGATCGTTCGGGTTTTTTCTTATTGTTACGCCCAGAACTTTAGCCAACTGCTCTCTGGTTACCAATTCATTGTTTATTGAAATTTCATGTTCCGAAGTGATTGTTATTGTAATGTTTTTCTCTGTGGGAGGTTCAACTGTCGTTGCTTCCGGAAGATTGACATGGAGCCTGGAAGAAAGTATGATAACGGGTGTTAAGACCATAAGAGTTATAAGTATTGTAAAACTTACGTCAGCAAGAGGAGTAATCATAATGTCGGCTTGTTTTACCTTTTCAGAAGTTATGCTATTCCTTTTCATTATTCTTTCCTCCGGAGAAGGACCAATTTTAATGCTCCTTTCTGTTTTGATATATCAAGAACTGTGACTACTTCCTGTATTGGAATAGAAGGGTAAGCGCTTACTACAACTATTCTGGATACACTTCGCCCGAGCAACTCTGCCACTCTTTCAGGGAATTCTTCCCTTTTGATAAGTTTTCCATTTAAGTAAATCTGATTCTTTGAATCTATATAAACGTTTACTTTTAATTCTGTATCATCGGCTGCAGTACTGCCTTTTACAAGAGTGGGATTTTTAACACTTATTCCAGACATAAAAATGGCAGGAGCGGACATCATAAAAAATAAAACTAGCAGTAAAGCTACATTTATCATGGGGGTGATGGGTATTTTCCCCACGGAGTCTTCATAGCTTTCGATGACACTTTTTCTCATAATTTTTAATCTCCTAATCCAATTTTAATGTTTCTGTTTTCCCCTTTGCAGAATTAGTATGTAAGAATGCAAGGAACCTGATAGAATTCGATTCGATCTTGGTGAGAATAGTTTTTACTTTATTCATGAAGTAGTTATAGAAAATGGCTGCTGGTATAGCTACAATAATTCCTATAGCTGTGGATACCAGAGCTTCGGCTACTCCCGCCATAACCACCGATGGACCTCCGGATCCTGACACCGAGAGATCATGGAAAGCTCTGATAATACCCATCACAGTTCCTAATAGACCGAGAAGCGGAGAAATAAAACTTATAGTACTGAGAACCGAGTTTTTCCTTTCAAGATAGCTTTTTGTCTCAATAAGCGCGCCGTTAAGTAAGTCGGCAATATCTTCTCTTGGCAAGTCTTTATTCTTGATGCCCACATCTAATATATCTCCGAGAGGATGATTCACGGATTTGCATATAAAACTCGCTTCCTGTATATTCCCTCTTTTTATTGCTGCCATTACTCTTTCTAAAAGAGCCTTTTCATTGATACCTAATCTACTGTAAGACCATAGTCTTTCCAATATTACTGCAAGTGCTATTACTGAGAAAACAAGCAGCAAATCTATCGCCCAACTGTTTTTTAAGAGTTGAATAAAACTTATTCCCGCCATTAAATACTCCTTTATGTTTTTAAACTCGTTCGGTTTGTGAATTTAATATTCATACTTATTCATCAGTTTGCTCTTCTCCGCCTATTCTTTCTGTACTCCCTAATCTTTTATAACACTGATTTATATTGTGTGTCGCGGTGGAGCTATATTCGCTTTCTGGATAATTTTTTATGATGTTTTTGAATGCTTCTAAGGCTTTTCCATAATTGCCTAAGTAAAAGTATCCTGAACCGCTGTAAAATAAGGCGAGGGGGACCCTTTCGCTTTCAGGGAAATACTCCAGGAATAGATTCGCTTCGCCGACCAGGTTATCGTGGTCTTCCATTTCATCGTAAATTTTAATTATATTTACTTGAGCGTCTTCGGCATATTCCGTTTCAGGGAAATCTATAAACACTTTTCGGAAAGTTTCCAATGCTTTCTCATGATTCCCTTCTTCATAGAAACGAACAGCCAAATTAAATTGAGACAGAGCAGCTTTAGGGTCAGAAGGGAATTGTTCGATAAAGTCTTTAAGTAATTGTGGGTTTTCCTGTCCTGCCATGTAATAAGCTGAGGAAAGAGATTGTTTTACTTCATCTATCAGTGAATCGTTTGGATATACTGAAATAAATTTTGAAAAGGCATCGATTGCTTTTTTGTAATCTTGTCCGTTGTAATAATTGTTTCCCAGTGTAATCATCGCTTCTGAAACCAGAGGTGAGTTTGGATATTCGTCAATTACCATCTTAAAATACGGTGCTGCCATATCATATTTTAAAGCCTGGAAATAAGTCATTCCGATTTCATAGGCAGCATCAGGAGCTATACTTGAATTGGGGTAATTCTGCAGTATTTTTTCCCACGACTCAATCGCCTCTCTGTAGTATTCTAAATTATAGTACGATTTTCCCGCATAAAATATTCCTTTTGGCTTTAGAGGATTATTTGTGGGAATTTTGGCTATACTTTCAAAGAAATTTAGTGCTTCTTCATATTCTCCCTTATTGTATAATGCTATACCGTTTCCAAAGGAAGAATTTATAAGAGAGGTTGTATCCATCGAATAAGCTGACATTACTTTTGTGAACTGATTTTCGGTTATATCTAATCTGTCTTCATGCAAGAGACACCAGCCATAGCCGGATTGTGCGGCAGCAAGGAGTTGCGGGCTACTGTATTCAAATTCGCGTATGATTTCCTGGTATAGACTTTTTGCGTTTTCATATTGACCTGTTTGATAGTATGCTTCGGCAAGATTGAACATAGCTCTACCTTTCCAGATATCGCCTTTTTCGCAGGATTCTTTATTAAGAAGCGCTTTCCCAAGTGCGATAGAAAGTGAGTAATCTCTTGTTTTATTGTAAGTTCTGAGCAGCAATGCTATTGCTGGACATGTTATATCTGAGCCCCAGTAGTATCTCAAAATTTTATCAAGATGTTTTTTTGTTGTCAGGTAATCTCCCTCGGTGAAAGATAGGCCTCCCGCGAGATAATCTCCGAGACCAATCGTTTCTCCCGAAGAATATTTGGAAGACATTTGCTGGTAAACAATACGAGCTTGAACAGTGTCACCCATTGCCAGGAATACCTGACCCATTTCAATGTTTGCGAGGCTGGCAACTTTTAATTCCGGGAAATTCGAAACGATTTTTGTAAAGGTAGTTAGCGCCTCATCACCCCTGCCCAATTCTTTAAGGCATTTACCGTAAAGAAAATTACTGTGAGCGGCAAGAAATATGTCCTGACTATTTAAAGTTGGTTTCAAGTATTCTATTGTTTTAAGATAGTTGTCTTCATTGTAATAGCATACGGCTAATTTGTATGCAGCATATTCTTTTAATTCGCTGTAGGGATATTTTTCTAAAAAGTCTACATATTTATAAAGGGCACCTGAGTAATTTCCACTGAAAAACAACACATCTCCCATATAATAATATGCGTATCTTGCGAGAGGACTTTCCGGGTAATCGTCGGTTAATTTCTTAAAGGCAGCCAGCGATTTTCTTGGATCATTAATGAAAAAGTATGCCTTTGCTTTATAAAAAAGTGCTTCTTTGGTTTCAATATCTTTAAGTAGTTCTGTTACTTCATCATAATGTTCCTGACCAAAAGCAATTATTGCCTTTGTCACTTTAGTTTTATCAGAATCTTTATACCCAGGATATTCCGAGGTTAATGTGGAGAGACTTATTTCCGCTTCCTCCCAGTTTTCGAGAGCGATGTGGCAGGAGGTTATTGCGTAAATGCTTTCAGGGTAAAGGTAAGTGCCTCTTGATTCACTGTTTATCTTGTAAAATAACGATAGTGCTTTTTTGTAATTGCCTGTATTATAATAACATTCTCCGATTCTGTATAAAGCTTCCAGCCTGTATTCCCCTATGCCTTTAAGGGACTTTTCGAATTTTATTCTCGCTTCTTCGTATTCTCCCGCATTGAACAATTCTGTAGCGTCGAGAAAGAGTTTTATAGCTTCGGGAGTGACTTTTTCATATTCTTCCGAAGTAAGTGCCCTTCGTTTCTCTAAATCATCGATTTGCTGCGGAACCATTCCTGTGACCTCTATGTCTTCAAAGTCAACGTCGAAAAATATTTTATCTCCTGCTATAACCGGTTCCCATTTTTCTTTTTCTTCTTTGCCTTTAAAGAAGGGCAATTTAAAGGATGCGCTTGCGTTTATTCTTGTCGTTAGCGCATCATCAGATCTTTCCCACAGAATATTTTCGAGCTTCAACACCGAAATTTCTCCAGTAAATATTCCAACTTCGGATTCGATTCCCATATTGATATCTCGTCCGTCAGCTTCCAATATAAGATTAAGCCATTTGTTGACAGTGAATTTTGTCGCCGTGAAAAGTCCAATAGCGAAGTTTTCATGTTTATCGGTAAAGAATAAATCGGTGTTAGGTTGGCTGCTATGAGGTCCATAGCCAACAAATTTTCCTCTTCCTAAACCTGCAGTGAATTCAAATCTTCTGCCGAATCTTCGGTTGCCGACAAGGTAAAAGGACCATGCTTCAGGCGGGCGGGGGACATATGTTTCGTCTAAGAAGGTTGTATCCGAACCTAAAGGCGAGATGTATTTACTGAATGCTATATTATCTATTCCGAAAGCCAGGGAAGTGTTTTTTGCTTTATAAAATTGATATGCAAAATCAAAAGCAAAATCGCTACCTGCAAACCAGTTGAGCCCAAAATTCATTCCTGCTTTTGAAAATTCAAATTCAATATTAGGATCAAAGCCATAAGCTCGCCCAGAGCTAATAGGAAAATTTCCGTTAAAGTTTACGAACAAGCCCTCGTTTAAATTTGCGGAGGGTATATCTATATAAGAATTTCTCTCTAATCTCTGTGAAGTTAAGGTTAAAGAAACGAATAGAATTGAAAAATATAGTAATCTTTTCATTTTTCTTCCTTATTTACCGATTTATCGCTTTTTTCATTAGATTTAGTTTCTTTTTTACTTTCAGGGGTTTTTTCAAACTCGATTTCTTCTCCTGTGTATATCTGTTTTTCTAAACCTTCCCATTTTTCTTCTATAAGGAATCTTTCCGCGGGACTTGAGGTCTTTACTGTAGCCAATTTTCCGCTTGATGTATAAGTTCTCCCGTTTTTTTCGGTTACTTTAAATTTGTAGTAATAATCTCCGTAACGAACAAGTTTACCGCTATTATCCCGTCCGTCCCAGTAAAGCCGTTGAGGAGGTTCTCTCCAACCTTCGTAAGTTCTTACTATTTCACCATAGCTGCTTTTTATTATCAGTTTCCATTTCCCGATTTCATCTTTTGTCATTATTTCTTTGTTTAGCCAGACGATGTTATCTTCGCCGTCTGTCATCGGGGAAAACGCTTTTTTATCTGGGTATAACTTTGCTCTGAAACCGCCAAAATTGAAAGTCAGGGAAAAATTATGATTAGGAGACAATATTCCTTCAGACTGATGATGTTGCTGGAAAGCATAATCGATTCTTAAGTCGTTTCTTGAAACAGGAAAGGAAAAGCCTATTCCATAAGAGAAATAATTGTAATCCGCTCCTAATCTTACCTTGAGAAGACTGTTTATTTTGTATTCCAACCCCCCGTTTAACTGTAATCTGCTGTTTTCATGCCATCCAATATCACCAACAAATATTAAATTGTTTTCAAAAGTTTTGCAGCTTACTCCAGCTTTGAATCTGATGGGATGTTTTTCTGCTTCTGATATTAAGGTGAAAGAGGGCCTTAATAAATTATTTATTGTAAATCCGGCAGAGAAAGATTTCTCTGGAAAAAGTAAAAATCCAATGTCGAAAGATTGTCCAATCGAACTCCAATGGGAGATCGAGTGGTGGAGTATTTGATAATTGATTCCAAGAGATAAATAGTCAATAAATCTTATAGAGTAAGAGAGCATTCCTGCGGTTTCGCTTTCTCCGAATTCATCTATAAGATTATTGCTTTCATCTCTGTTTTCTATACCGCCAGTACGAGCCTGCATTAGAGAAAAGGAAAAAGAGCCGGATTTCGATGTTGGGAGCACATAAGAAAAGTAGTCGAAACTGGTTCCCATGAAAAGAACACTGTGCATAAATAGTATTTCCTGGGGTTTTAACTGGGAAAGCCCCGCGGGATTATAATAAGGGGCTGAAGCATCGTCTGCTAAACCGACTCCACATCTTCCCATTCCCATGGTTCTTGCTCCTGCTCCGAAATTTAAAAAATTTGCCCCTACTTCGGCATTGCTTTTCAGGGAGAAA
>CAZALG010000052.1:0-899 GCA_964485935.1 uncultured bacterium
AGTAAAAGTAAAAGGTTCAAAGAACTCTGCCCTTCCGATTCTCGCCGCAACTTTGCTCTGCGAAGATGAATTTGTAATAGAGAATGTACCTCTACTCCAAGATATTCATACCATGAAAAAGGTTCTCGAAGTTCTTGGAGCATCTATATCTATTGAAGAAAACAAAGTAAAAGTAGACACAAGAGGTGCGGTAGGTTATGAGGCTCCTTATGAATTAGTCAGACAGATGAGGGCAAGCTATTATGTGCTCGGCCCCCTACTCGCAAGAGTCGGAAGAGCATTAGTTTCATTACCCGGAGGATGTGCGATAGGTACAAGACCAATCAATCTCCATATTAGGGGATTGAAAAAATTAAAAGCGGATATTTCTATTAATCATGGATATATAGATGCCTACGGAAACAAATTAAGAGGTTCCTGCATTTTTCTTGAAGGACCAAATGGTCCTTCTGTAGGAGCTACAGTAAATGTAATGACAGCTGCCACCCTCGCAAAAGGCGTTACAGCTATCGAAGGAGCGGCAATGGAACCCGAAGTGGAAGATGTCGCCAATTTTCTAAACAAATGCGGCGCAAAAATAAAAGGTCAGGGAACAAGAAGAATAGAAATAAGGGGAGTAAAAAAACTACACGGTTGTGAATATGAAATCATTCCCGACAGAATAGAAGCGGGTACACTTGCCCTGGGAACAGCAATATCCAGAGGTGAAGTTTTCCTGGAAGGGGCAAGACAAAATCACCTTCAATCTTTTTTAGACAAACTGGAAGAAGTGGGTGTGGATATTTTTGTAGAAAAGGATGGAATCGCTGTAAAAATGGATAAAGATATACTCAGCACTGACATCGAAACCGCTCCCTTTCCAGGCTTTCCAACAGATATGCAAGCTCAATTCACAGCTT
>CAZALG010000052.1:909-10025 GCA_964485935.1 uncultured bacterium
TTTGTCTATCTAACGGGGTATCCATTGTAAGAGAAAGAATCTTTGAAGAAAGATTTATGCACGTCATGGAACTTGTCAGGATGGGAGCAGACATACGAAGAGAAAGCGATTACGTGGTGATAAAAGGTGTACCCTGTCTTTATGGAACTACTGTTATGGCTTCCGACCTCCGCGCTTCCGCGGCTCTCGTACTGGCTGGGCTGTCGGCATCGGGAACTACCGAAGTAAGAAGAATTTATCACATAGACAGAGGTTATGAAAATATTGAAGAAAGATTGAGAAAATTAGGCGCTCAAATATGGAGACAAGAAGAATAAATACAGACTTTCTGATAATCGGTAGCGGAATATCTGCTCTAAATTTCGCACTTAGAGTTTGCAATAAAGGAAATGTGTTAATACTCACAAAAAAAGAAAGAACAGATGCCAATACAAACTACGCGCAGGGAGGAGTAGCTGCAGTTTTAGATAAAAATGATTCTTTTGCTTCTCATATAGAGGATACCTGCAAAACTGGCGCGGGGCTCTGCGTAAAAGAAGCCGTAGAAATAATGGTTAAAGAAGGTCCAGCTTTAATAGGAGATTTAATTGAATGGGGAGTAAATTTCACAAAAGACAAAACTTCAGGGCTGGAACTCTGGAGAGAAGGAGGACACTCCAGAAGAAGAATAGTTCACTCAGGCGACCTTACCGGAAGAGAAATCGAAAAAACTTTGACATCGGCAATCAAACACCACCCGAACATAAGAATTTTCGAACATCATATTGCATTTGAACTTATCTCGAGTGACGGTGAAATTCATGGAGTATCAGCTTTAGATGTTTCTACAGGAGAACTTATTCAAGTTTTCGGAAAAGTTACTCTGCTTGCCACAGGTGGCGCGGGTCAGGTTTACCAGCATACTTCCAACCCAACGGTTGCAACCGGAGACGGCATTTCCCTCGCCTACAATGCCGGATGCAGAATAGTAGATATGGAATTCTTTCAGTTTCATCCAACTACACTTTGGACACCAGACCACATGGAAAGACAATTCCTTATTTCGGAAGCTGTCCGCGGAGAAGGAGCGATTCTCACGGACGGCAACGGTAACAGATTCATGAAAGATTTCGATAAAAGAATGGAACTAGCTCCAAGAGATATTGTAGCGCGTGCCTGCGACTCTGTATTAAAGGAGAAAGGATATGATTATGTACTTCTCGACATATCACATAAGGACTCCGATTCTGTCAAAAAAACCTTCCCAAACATTTATAAAGAATGCCTTAAGCACTCTATTGACATCGTAAAAGAACCGATACCTGTGGTACCCGCTGCCCACTATATGTGTGGAGGAGTTTACACAGATCTTTACGGCAGAACGGATCTTAAAGGTCTTCTCGCGGCCGGAGAAGTCGCCTTTACCGGTGTTCATGGAGCGAATCGACTGGCAAGCAATTCGTTACTCGAAGCTCTGGTTTTTTCCACAAGAGCAGCTAGCATCGCAGGAGATTGGCAGGTCAGTGATATCTCTCCGGAAAAATTTAAACTCCTCGATAAAAAAAGATCCAAAATAGAAGAAAGCGTATTAGCTATTCACACAAGAAAAGAAATCAAACAAACAATGTGTGACTACGTCGGTATAGTACGAAGAGACTATCTCCTTAACAGAGCTATGAGAAGGTTCAATCTTTATCTGGGAGAAATCGAAGAATTATACAAAAATAGTTACCTTTCAAGAGATATTGTGGAACTCCGTTCCCTCGTTACTGTCGCTTATCTTATAACAAAATCAGCTCTAAAGAGGAAAGAGTCCAGAGGACTTAATTACAACAAAGATCATCCGGAAGAAAAAGGAGAATTCAAAAAACACACTTTTTTAAGAAAGGAGGAATAATGGATTATAAACTAATAACACGTCATTTTGACTCTTCAGATGAGCTTGAGTCACTTATCTCAAAAAAAATCAAAAAGCTTACAAGATTTTCAAAATGGATAAAACATATCGAAATTATAATAGACGGTGAAGGCGACAGAGGAGATACTGAAATTAACGTTTCCATGGATCATAAAAAAATAAACGCAAAAGCAAAAGGAGACGACCCCTTTAAAACTGTTGTAGAAGCCATAAATAAAGTTGAAAGACAGGTTAGAAAATTTGAGGAGAAAGTAACGAAACACCATGGAAGGCGATAAAATAACCGTTAAAGATTTAATCGAAGGAATAAAAGGTTACTCTACCCTGGAATTGATTGCCGGAAAAAAGGGAGTTAAACGCAGAATTGGCAAAAAATATATAAGCAGACCGGGATATACCCTTGCAGGATATGATGAGGATTTCCCTTCTGATGCGATCCAGATAATAGGCAACAGAGATATCGGCTATATGTCGACTCTTTCAAATAATGAACTAAAGGAAAGGATCGCAAAGTTTCTTTCATTCGAACCACCGGCAATAGTAATAACCTGTAATTATAAACCACCAAAAATTCTTGTTAAAGGCTGCAAAGAAGCAAATATACCACTTTTGAAGACAGAGGCAACTTCTTCACAGATATCAGAAGTAATTCATTTCTATCTTGAAGAAAAAATGGCAGATTTTGTTTATATACACGGGGATTTAGTTGATGTTTTCGGACTCGGTCTTTTAATCACTGGCGAAAGCGGAATGGGAAAGAGTGAATTGGCGCTGGATTTAATAACCAAAGGGCATCGTCTGGTTGCGGATGATATAGTCTGCGTAAAAAGAAAAAGAGATGTCTTAGTTGGAGAAGAGAAAGAAAAGGAAGATATCCTTATGCATAATATCGAAATAAGAGGAGTTGGTATTCTAAACGTCGCAGCACTTTTTGGGATCAAAGCAATCAGAATGCAAAAAAGATTGGAAATGCAATTAGAATTGGTAAAATGGGAAAAAAGTAAAGACTACACAAGAACCGGACTTGAAACAGAAGAAGTTCAAATATTAGGCGTTCCAATACCCAAAATAGGTATTCCTCTCGTACCCGGAAAAAATATAGGTACTATTGCTGAAGTAATCGCTATGGACTATCTGGGGAAAAGCGTAGGCTTTTACTCCGGAGAAATATTCGAACACGAATTAGTAAAAAAACTTAGAAAAAAAAGAAAAAGGTACATGCGCTTAGAAGAAGATGAAGAATAGTATTACTTTCGGACCTGTTCCATCGAGAAGACTGGGAAGAAGTCTGGGGATAAATAATATACCTCCTAAAATATGCACCTATTCATGCGTATATTGCCAGGTCGGAAAAACTTATAATCTTTCTATAGAGAGAAAAGAATTCTATAAAATAGAAGAAATCAAAAATCAGGTCGAAGAAAAAATCGATGAGCTAAAAAAACTAAAAGAAAAAATAGACTTCCTTAGTTTTGTGCCGGACGGGGAGCCAACATTGGATATCAATTTAGGAAAGGAAATAGAGCTACTGAAAGACTCCGGCATTCCTATTGCAGTTATCACGAACGGCTCTTTAATAAACCTGCCAGACGTTAGAAGAGATTTAAGTAAAGCCGATTGGGTTTCTGTTAAAATCGACGCGGTAAGCGAAAAAGTTTGGAAAAAAATCAATCGTCCCCAACCCGATTTATCACTAAAAGATATACTCGAAGGAACCGTTAAATTCAGTAATACATATAAAGGAAGTCTTTACACTGAGACTATGTTAATAAAAGGCTTAAATACGTATAAGAAGGACATAGAAGAAATTGCCAACTTTATAGGTACTCTAAAAATAAATACGGCTTATATTTCAATTCCTACAAGACCCCCGGCAAGCAAATCTGCGGAAGTTCCTGATGAGGCAACAATAAATATGGCTTACAATTTATTCGAGGAAAGAAACCTGAACGTCGAACTACTAAGCGGCTATTCCCCAATTGAATTTCCCGCGACAAAAAATGTAAGCGAAGAAATATTGAGCATTACTTCCGTACACCCCATGCGTGAAAAAGACGTAAAAAATATTTTGGACAAAGCAAATAAAACCTGGACGATCGTAGAAGATCTTTTGGCGAAAGGAGAATTAAAAATGGTGAATTTCGGGAAAAATAAATTTTTCCTGCGGAGTTTTAAAAGGAATATTTAAAATGGGAAAAATAAGTGATAATTACAAAAAGTTACGCGATTCTATAAAAGATGATGCAAAAATAGTTGTAGCCACAAAAACAAGAAGCTTTAATGAAATTACAGAAGTAATCGAAGCCGGAGCCGAGCATATTGGAGAAAATTACGTTTACCCGGAAGCCACAGAAAAATACGAAGAATTAGGGGATATATCTATTAAATTGAAATGGCATCTTATTGGTCACCTTCAAAGCAACAAAATAAACAAAGCAATTCCCATTTTCGACTTAATACAAACGGTAGATTCAGTAGAAAAAGCAAGAAGTATAGACAAGCGAGTTGAGAATGCGGGTAAAATATTTATCCCCATTCTTTTAGAAATAAACAGCGGCAAAGAAAAAGCAAAAACAGGTTTCATGCCAGTTATAAAAAAAATTAAAGAAGCTTTAATTCAAATGGAAGATTTAAAACATATAGAGATTAGAGGCCTTATGACGATGGGCCCGGCAACGGGCGATCCCGAAAACGCAAGAAAATATTTTACGACAACAAGAAAAATTTTCGAAAAGATAAAAGATGTTACGACAATCAATTCAAAAATGGAAATTCTATCAATGGGTATGAGCAATTCCTATAAAGTGGCTATCGAAGAAGGCGCAAATATGGTAAGGATAGGTTCGCTTATATTCGGGGAAAGGCACTAACTCCTTCCCCATCAAAATATTCACATGTAGAACATGTAGGACTTGTAATTTTTATTTTTTAGACTAAAACCTAAGACTAAAGACCTAAAATCTAAATTGACCACACAGAACACAGAGTTTAATGTTAGTTCTTAAGCTAATAGCCAAAAGCAAAAAGCTAAGAGCTATTTTTCTCACATGTAGAGTTTATTGGCTTTCAGTATTGCTCTTTTCAGCAATCGATTCTTTTATTTTGCTTACAATTTTCCCTTTGAGTTCCATTGCTTTTTGGCTATCACCTTGCATTTCGTCGAGATAATTATTAATTTGTTCTAGAGAAATCCCATGTTCACTCAATATTTCGTCAGTCTCTTTTTTAAACTCATTAGATAAAAATACCTTTTCACTGTCACTTTTTACAAGTTTTATTCTAATGTAGTATTCTTGAATCAGTAAGTTTTGTCTTGCAGCCAACTCCACAAAAGTAGAATCATCAAGTACTGTGGGTTTTTTCGCTTCTTTGGATTCACTTTCTTTAGAATCGTTTTTACAACTAATAGTCACCAGGCCTATGAGCATGATTAAAACTGATAATCCTATAAGTATTATTCTTTTCAAATTACCCCCTTAAAAGTTAAACTTATGATAATTACCTCTCTAAGAGAATGCACTCAAGAAGTTGATTAAGAGATTTTATAAATTTTAATCTGAATTGCTATCTTTTTAGTTTAATAGTTACTTAATATATTAAAAGACTTTTAAAATAAGTCAAGGAAATCATTTTCATATCAACGGTTAATTCAGATCATAGGGTATGATCAATTCTTATAAAGTAGCTACCGAAGAAGACGCAAATATGGTAAGGATCGGTTCACTTATACTTGGAGAAAGACATTAACAAAAATTAAAAATCAAACATCAAAGTGTAAAAATACAAATCAAAGTTCAAAAATAAATAAAAACAACATAACTATACTATCAAACGACACATTATCTTTTTAGTTCCCGAAGTTGGTTTAAGGAATTATTTTTACATTTTCATATATCATTTTGCCTTTTCCTATTTAATATTTAATATCCAAATAAAACTAAATCAATTGAGATATTTTTTACAAAAAAAAATAAAAAATCGGATTGCAATAGTATAAAAAACGGGGCTTGCTAATTAATCGATAACCGCTAATATATATGAATAATAAAAGGAGGAAAATAAAACAAAAAAGAAACCTGAAACGATTAATTTACA
Source organism: uncultured bacterium (assembly GCA_964485935.1). Lineage (GTDB taxonomy): Bacteria > Hydrothermota > UBA3072 > UBA3072 > UBA3072 > JAFGHJ01. Next base: position 6,902 of record CAZALG010000052.1, read on the forward strand.
TTCAGGACAGGAAAAAGTCGATAAAGAGGTAGGCTCAAGAGCGGTACCGATTTACCAGACCACATCTTTTGTGTTTAGAGACACAAAACACGCTGCTGACCTTTTTGCCCTGAAAGAAAAAGGACACATTTATTCCCGTATTTCAAACCCAACGGTAGAAACCTTTGAAAAAAGAATGGCTGATATAGAAGGTGGAACAGGAGCTCTGGCGGTTTCTTCCGGACAGGCGGCAGAAACACTAACCCTTTTAGGGATAACAGAATTAGGAGATGAGATTGTAGCGGGCAACAACCTCTACGGCGGGACATATCAACTGCTTAACCATTCGTTTCCAAAATTGGGAAGAAAAACAACTTTTGCCGATTCTTCTAAACCCGAAGAATTTAAAAAAGCTATAAATAAAAAGACAAAATTGATATATATCGAAACTATAGGCAACCCAAAACTTGACGTTCCGGACTTCGATAAAATCGCGAAAATAGCACATAAGTCCGGAATACCTCTGGTGGTTGACAATACTGTTGGTGTTGGAATCATAAGGCCAATAGAATATGGCGCAGACATAATAGTACAATCTGCAACGAAATGGATAGGCGGACATGGTACTTCAATCGGCGGTGTAATTATAGACTCCGGAAATTTCAACTGGAATAACGGTAAATTTCCCGAACTAGTCGAACCGGATCCAAGTTATCATGGAATAAGCTACTGGAAAAAGTACTCCCGGGTAAAAGGAGTAGGAAACATCGCATTTATAACCAAAATACGCTGCCATATGTTGAGAGATTTCGGGGCATGTTTAAGTCCTTTCAATGCTTTTCTATTTCTCCAGGGTCTCGAAACACTCCACTTGAGAGTAGAAAAACACTGTGAAAACGCACTCGCTGTAGCGGAGTTTTTGAAAAAACATCCCCATGTCAGCTGGGTAAATTATCCGGGGTTAAAGAGTCATCCAAACCACAAAACCGCAAAAAAATATTTAAAAGGCAAATACGGCGGACTCGTGGGCTTTGGAATAAAAGGAGGTCTCCCTGCAGGCAAGAGATTCATTGAATCGGTGAAATTACTTTCTCACCTTGCCAATATAGGAGACGCAAAAAGCCTTGTTATTCATCCGGCTTCCACAACGCATCAACAGCTAACAAAAAAAGAACAGAAAGCAACAGGTGTAACTGCAGATTACATTCGATTATCTATCGGACTGGAAAATATCGAAGACATAAAAAAAGACATTGATCAAGCTTTAAAAAAGGCTATTCGATAGCACAAAAAAATGACAGATAAAAGTTTGAGAATAGTCGAAACTAAATACTTCACATTCGCAGAACCTCCTAACGAATTAAAATTGGAAAGCGGAGAGAAACTGGGACCTATTACAGTTGCCTATGAAACATATGGAAAACCGAATAAAGAAAAATCAAATGCCGTCCTTCTAACTCACGCCTTTTCCGGTGACGCTCACGCCGCGGGATATCATGAAGGTGATGACAAACCAGGCTGGTGGGACAACATGCTTGGACCTGGAAAAGCCTTCGATACCGATAAATATTATGTAATTTGTTCCAACGTTCTCGGTGGATGCAACGGTACAACCGGGCCTTTATCAATAAATCCCGAAACTGGTAGACCTTACGGCCTGGATTTACCTCTCATAAGCATAAATGATATGGTAAACGTGCAAAATAAACTAATCGAATATTTAAAAATAGAGAAACTCCTTACGGTCGCGGGGGGTTCAATGGGTGGAATGCAAGCCTTGTCCTGGTTAACAAAACATCCCGATAAAATAAAAAGTGCGATAATAATAGCTTCAGCCATCAAACATTCACCACAGCAGATTGCCTTCGACGAAGTTGGAAGAGTATCGATAATTTCTGATCCCGCGTGGAATAACGGAGATTACTACGGAAAAGAAACTCCGGCAAGAGGACTTGCTCTTGCCCGAATGGTTGGGCACATAACATATATGAGTGATGAATCTATGATGGAAAAATTCGGCAGACGAATACGAAACGTAAAGGAAAGACACAAATTCAACACAGGTTTTGAGATAGAAAATTATCTTCATTACAGGGGAAGTAGTTTTGTTGAAAGATTTGACGCCAATTCTTATCTTTACATAACAAAAGCTATAGATTGTTATGATGCTTCGGAAGGGAGAAATCTTTCTGAAATTCTCCACGAGGTTAAAGCAAAAGTTATGGTAATAGCTTTCAAATCGGACTGGCTATATCCTAAATATCAATCCAAAGAGATAGTCAAAGCCTGTAAAGTTGCAGGAATAGATACAACTTCCTGCGAAATAGAATCCACCTACGGACACGACGCTTTTCTTCTGGAAATAAAAGAAGAAACTCAACTGATAAAACATTTTTTAGAAAAAGTAGTTCAAGCAGGTTGATAAATGCTCCGATATATTAGAGAAATAGAATTCCAAACAATCTGTAGTTACATTAAAGAAAGGTCTTCTGTTCTGGATCTCGGCTGCGGAGACTGCGAGCTTCTTCACCGACTCGTTAAGAATAAAAACATAAAAGCTCAGGGAATAGAAATTAACGAGAAAGAAATCTACAAATGCGTGAAAAAAGGAGTTTCCGTCCTTCACGAAGATATAGAATATGGTCTCTCGGAATATAAAGATAAATCATTTGATTATATTGTCCTGCAGCAAAGCCTCTCGGAAGTAGTTAAACAACCGGACAAAGTTATACAGGAAGCCTTAAGAGTAGGAAGAAAAGTAATAATAAGTTTTTCAAATTTCGCTCATTATAGCGCGAGGCTTCAAATTTTCCTAAAAGGTAGAACTCCTATAACCCCTTCTCTTCCATACTCATGGTACGACACTCCGAATCTTCATTTTCTAAGTCTTTCGGATTTTATCGAATATTGCAGGGAAAGAAAAATAAAAATAGAAAAAAAGACCTATTTAGGCACAAAAAGAAAAGCCATCTTTCTCCCTAACTTTTGCGCACTTGTTGGTATCTTTATGATATCACAAGATTAAACGTACTCGTATAAGAATCCTCGACTCTTTCCAAAATCATTCACCCGGGCAACTCCTTAGATAATCGAGAATTTCATCCATATTGGCAAAAGCGACACAAACGGAGGAATCCGCAGCCCC
>CAZALG010000053.1:0-10023 GCA_964485935.1 uncultured bacterium
TATTATTTTTCCTTCACTCATTAAAGCCTCCTATATCCATTCCAACAGCTTTCTTAACCATATCGCGTATTCTCACCTTTCCATATCCTTGACTGCCTTGGATCCCTGGTATAGGGACGACATTAATTTCCGGACTGGACATGAGATCTTCGAATTTCATCAACTCTTTAAAAACATTTTCAAAAACGAAAACAATAGCGAAACCGGAACTCTCGATTTCGCCTTTGATTTCTTCGATATTCTTATCTTCTGTATTTATTATCTCCGCCCCCAGCGACTTAAAAGGAAAAACAAGATGATAAGGACCGGCAAAAGCAATTTTCATATTATCAGCCTCTCCTTAATTAAATCTTCCCCTACTCCATTCATTTTACCGATAAAAATTACACGCAAATTCCTTATCTCATTCTCTTTTAAAAGCAAATAAGCAATTACCGGTTCTACACCGATAGACTCAAAAGCAACAGATTTTAGATAAGAAATAAGTAATTTTTCGGATTCTCTTTCTAAAACCGAAAAAGAATCTTTCCACTCCAAAAGCGAACTGTAAACCGTTCCCCTGTAAAAATCTTCCAAAGAATCTGGACTTTCTATCTTGGCTTTCTTTATTTTATCTTCTCCTATATTACCGCCTGGAAGTACGGCAAATTCGATCAAATCCTGATATTTTTCGAGGAATAAAAGGCGCAGGATTATCTTTAGGTTCGTCAAATCCACCCACATTTTGTAATAATTATTAAGAAAAGAATTTTCCATATATGAAGTCAAAGTCTCCGCCATAATAGCATCAACGGTAAAACTTAAATACTGGGGATTATGGTCGGTGGAATAGTAAACATCTATACCGCTTTCCGCAGCTCTTTTTAGATATTCGGGAAGATATGAATATTTTTCTTCCTTAAATATCTCATGGATTTTGGAAACAGGCACAGACCCCAGGTGCGAACACTTATCGGTAAAATCCTCCTCGGAAATTTTCCCTTTTAAGAGAACCTTCACATTATGAAAATCATACTTTGCTCTTAACATTCCCATTACCTCGGTGTTGTCTATAAGTTTTTCCGCATCATTATAAAGAGCGACTTTTAACTCCCCGAGAGCTTGCTCTGCTTCACTTTTCTTAATATTTCTAAAGAACTGTCCATAATCAGTATCATGCAGTGCTGCCATCAATTCTTCCACATCCGCAGAAGATAGCAATTCTTCAAATCTCTTCGCCGTCAATAATTTTACTTCCCGCGCGCGTATAACGCCTAAAGCATAAGTATACTTTGTATCAAGCACTCTCACTGTTTCGAATCTATTCACTGCCAAATAAAGTTCCTACTATTTCCTCTTGCATTTCCTCAAAGGTTTCTTCCAGTAATACGGGAAGAGTCGCGTTGACTCTTCTTTTTCCTTTGGATAAGATTATTCCTACTTCAAAATCTCCCTTTTTCTTTGAGATTTTAAAATCATGTTTCTTCTGATTGTTCAATTCCTCGATTAAACTCTTAACTTTATCATTATACAGAGTTCCCGGAATAACTTCCTCATCACCGTCTTCGCAAGCCCCGAGTATTAGTTCCTTTACCAGTTCTTTGTATTCATCCCACTTCAATTTTTTCATTTCCTCTGAAACCCTGCTTTTTAGCTCTTCCATGATTTTATTTTTCTTACCCAATTTTCTATTAGACAGTTCCATCCTGATTCTGCTTAAGATTCTTTCCTTTTCATTTTTTTCTTCTTCTTTGGCTCTAATCTCACCATTTTTTTCTATATCAATGGCTTCTTTGTTCGCCTTATCTTTAATCTCTTTAATTTTAGCAGAGGCTTCTTTCTCTATTTTCTTTTTAACTTCATTCGCTTCTTTTAGAATCTTATCTTTTACTTTACCCATCTTTAACCAATAGCATTAACCATTAAGAAACTGGTAACAAAACCCAAGATCGCGTAGGTTTCAACCATGACCGCAAAGATAACAACTCTCATTGTTGCCTCTGGCTGTTTTGCAGCGAGTTCAACACCTGCCGCGGAAACAAGACCCTGATGAATCCCGGATATCAATCCAACAACACCAACGGGAAGACCGGCTACAAGATATCTCAATCCCTCAATAGCGGTCATATCAAAATTCATATCGGCTCCAAACATGCCTAACTTCATCATCATAAACATAGCCGCGATGAAACCATAGAAACCCTGCGTTGACGGGAGAACAACCAGAATAAAAACTCTTCCGAACTTATCCGGCTGCTCGGAAAGTACACCTGCTGCTGCTCTTGAAGGTATCTGAACTCCGATAGAAGAACCTATTCCTGCAAGAAAGACAGCCGCAGCCACTCCTGACATTGCTAACCAAAAACCACTAATCACTTAAACCTCCTTTTTTTCAATTCTTGTATATTTACCATCTAACCCAAAAGGTTTAAACATTTCGCCTCCGCCTTCATAGAAGTAAGGGAAAAATTCCGCAAATTGGAGACGCATAGTATGGACAAAACCACTTAAAGTATTTATGGCAATGGAGAAAAGATGCCCTCCGATAAATATAAGAATTGCGAGAACAATTCCGAAACCCGGAACAAGTTCTCTTACTATCTTTGCCAAAATATTAACAGACATAGCAAGACCGGCAGTCACAAGTCCCAGAGCCATAATACGACTGTAAGAAAGTATCTTACCAAGAAAACCAATAAGTCCATTAAATGCTGTAAATCCTCCCTTTGCCAATCTCATAATAACGGATTTACTTTGACTCGAAAACAATACAATTATAAAAATCGGTACAAACATAAGAAACTTAAACACATCTGATTTTACAACTACAAATAAGCCCAAGAAAATAAAAAATAAAATCCAGGATACTTCATTCGCAAAAGCGTTAAAATAGTTTTTGCCCCTTATTTTTTCCTTTATAGAAATTATCAAACCGGTAAAAATCTGAATGGCTCCGAAAACGAGCGAAAGATAAAGGAAATTAAGAGGATTCTCAAATGGGTCAAATATCGTGAGTTTTTGTCTGAAAACACTAATACCCGAAAGTTCGGGAAATGCCATTTCGATGTTATTTCCAAACCAGCTTCCTGTTATAGCTCCCGCAAATATAGTAAGCACTCCCCCTCCAACAAATATCCACAAATATTTTCTTCCTTCCGGTAATTTCGGCATTAAATAAAAAGAAACAGCAACCAACACAATTCCATAAGCCGCATCCGTCATACAGAATCCAAAGAAAACAGCAAAGAACATTGCTATATATGGGGTTGGGTCTACTTCTTCCGCTTTGGGTAAAGCGTATAAACCGGTAATGGCTTCATAAGGTCTGCTTAATGAGTTGTTTTTCAGTTTAATTGGCGCTTTTTCGCCTTTATCAGGTTTTATCCAGGTAAGCTCGACACCATCATACTCATCTGCAATATTTTGTAATACTGTCTGGTTTTCTTTTTCAACCCAGCCTTCGAGGAAGAAAACCTTCCTTGTCGTAAGGCTTTTATTAAGAACTTCGGTTCGCCTCAATCTGGAAAGAAAATAATCATAAATCACTAAATATTTTTCGTATTCCGAACCTTTTTTTGATATTCTTTCCGATATTTTATTAACTCTTTCATTTAATTTACTAATTTCTTTTTCGCTAGTCTTAACTATCTGGGCTGGCTCTTTTTCTTCATCTTTAAAATCAACTATTTCAGCCTCATAGTCAGCGATAGCTTTTTTAAAATCTTCTTCAAATCCTTTATAAATAAAGAAAACTATACCTAATTTCTTTTGATTTTCGAAAATAATATGAAAATCTACGGGAATATCTTTTAATTTTTGTTCTAATTCATCTTTATCCGCAATTAACTTATAAACCTTCACAGAAACGTCTTTGATTTTATCAAATTCGGCAATTTCGGCTCTTAGATTTATCCATTCTTTATAAAATTCAACCTTATCGGTAAGTTCGGTAACCTTATTTTTTAAATGATAAAGTTCGCCTTCCAACTTGCATATTTGGCTAATCTCATCGAGATCGAAACTTTCTACTGTTTCCTTGTATTTTTTCGGGGAAATTCCTGTTTTCAGGTCGATAAATTGCCCTAGAATGCCTTTACTTTCCGCGTGGTCTTTAAGTAAATCTACAATACTTCCAATTTCGGCAAAAATTTCCTCTGCTTCTTTATCCGTAAATTTTTCCTCGGGTACCAAATCCGGATTTTCTTCCGCCAATGTAGAAGAACAGGAATCAGTAATGTGAAATATACCTTTTCCCTGAAGTTCACTAAGAAATGCTTCTTGGTCGTCTTCGTATATAATAAAATTGGCTTTTTTTAACTCTTCCTTAGGCATTTATTTCTTTTTCAGAATACTCTTTACAATCAAATCTTTAGTTTTTTCCAATCTTTTAGAAGCATCATTTTCAACCTTTTTTATTTCTTGCTGCATCTCTTTTTCCATATTTTCTTTCTCTTTCTTTGCCTTTTCAGCGCCTTTTTTCCTATGCTCCGCAATCATTTTCTTTACTTTATTATTTGCTTCATCAATTATAGATTCTGCTTCCTGTCTTGCTTTCTCGATATCTTTCTGCGCTTTTTCTTTTGCTTTTGCAATAATTGTTTCAGCTTCTTTCTCTGTTTTCTTTATCTCTTTTATAAGACCCTCTGGCATCTATCCTCCTTTCTTTTTCTAACAAATACTCGGCCGAATATACTTAGAATCAATTGAGTGTCAAGGGTGAATACCATACCCCAAAAAATTAATTACATAGTTACTATAAATTTTTTACTAATAGCTAAAGACCAAAAGTCAAGAGCTATTTTTAAAAACAAATAACAAGAACTGTACAAATAGTTTTTGTTTTTTACTAAAACCTAAAAACTAAGACTTAAACACCCGTTTTACTCGGTAACTAGGTACACTTCATCGTGAGGATGGACTTTCTCGATAACTTTTATACCTACCTCGTCTCCTTTGCCAGCTGATTCAACATCCTGGCGCTCTATCTGCATAGAATCTATGCTCTGAGTAATATCATCATGAGCGCCTTTAATATGAATATTATCGCCAACTTTCAGAGGAGCATCCAGTTTGATAATCCCCACAGAGATGTGACCAAAATAATGAGTTATAACGCCTATTTTTTTCTCTTCCATCTTAACACCCCCTTTAAATATTTCAAATCTTTTAGTAAGTTATTTTATGGTAAAAAAATAAAAAGTCAAGACAATTTATGGGATTAGAAGCAGTGGGAGTTAGTGATAAGTGGTAAGTATTAAGTGATCTGTGTTAAGTGTCTTCTCTTAATCCTTGCCCTTCATAATTAATGTTTTAAATTCATCATTCAAAATTATTATTGTATTTAATCCTAGCTTGTCTTCCTGCTTATCTGCTAATCCTAAATTCACTCACTATTCTCTATAAGATTATTCGTTTTCCCAATAATTATGAGAATAAATAATTTTGGGCTTTGAAGTACCTCTTTCTAGTGAAGAATCTTCCGGTATTAAAAAACCCCTTTTATCTCCACCGATAATTTTGTATCGTACGCCATCAGTATAAATACATATTCTGCACGGAAAAACTCTAGAGGGAAGACTATCATCAATTAAGGGTTTAAACTTTACCACTCTATGGAAATTTCTTTTTTTAATTGGCTTATACCAATTTTCCTTCTTTAATAATGACCTTTTTTTTAGTGGACTATATTTATCGTTCCACAAAGGGAGAACCGGAGGTTCATACCAATCTTCTCTTAAAAGAAAAGCCGAAAACTTTTCACCTGTTTCTTCGGTTTTTTCATCAAGGGACTCTGGGTATCTTCCGGATGATTCCATACGAAAGCTTTCTAACGCATGTTCAACTTTATCCATATTAATTCTTATCGTAATAACATCGCCCTCTCTCAGGTAATAATCTATCTTTGGCTTAATTAATACAATTATTAGTATAAAAATGATAAATACTATAATTGTAATTTTTATTTCTTTTCGCATCGATTTAAGGTTCGAGTAACTCAAAACCGGTTTTCATATCCGTAATACGTTTAGCCTTTGTATCTGTAAGTTCAACTAGTACAACTTCCAAAACATGCCAGACCTTCAAGCCCTTTCGAACACAACCCGTTTTAGTGGTATCCTCTCTGCCGCCCGCGACATGCATATGAAGTTTAGGTTCCCCTTTTTCATTTAAAAAAACAGTGCCGGTACCGGTTATCTCATGTACCTCATCTAAAATATATTCCATGGGATTAATAGACTTTGCTCTTCCTTCCTCGGGACCAACCACAAGCTTAGTACCCTTATCTGCCCCTCCGACCGCGATTAAAAAACCAGCCTCGATACTATTCTCGTGAGCAAATTTTTCTATACACTCATGCAAAATATCACCGTCTTCGAGCCGAATCACAAAAACTCTACCATATTTAGCTTCAGAATATTTCATTTATTCACCTGTTAAACCTTTATTTCAAGCTTGTATCCAAGAATATTGCTTTTTATAGCTTTGTCAACACTTTTCCCCCATCTTCCCAATTTTACCACAGAGCACAAATTAGAAAAATTGAAAAATGGGAAAATAGGAAAATGGGTAAAAAAAAACTTTAATAAAAGGAGGCAGTTTTAAAACTGCTTCCTTTTATTACTTTAACGCTATTAGTAAGCCAGAGCTGAGTTAAAAATTAAACTTTTCAGAAACTTCATAAATTCCAAGCGGGGCTTTCCAATACTTGCCCTGAAGAGAATTCACTATTCCAATGATAGAAAGAACGAAAAGCGTGATGGATCCCAAAACCCAAATTATCTGGCCCAGTATTGGTATTATTGCTACTATAGAAATACCTATCCAAAAAAGAAGTATTACAAGACCCTGCTTTGCATGGTGCTTACAAAATGAATTATCCGGTTTCACCAATAATGGAATTAAAAGCAAAAGACCAAAATATGAGAGCCAAGCTAAACTTTTACCTTCTTCTACTGCCTGTGAATCCTCAACGATTACTTTTTTTTCTTCTTTCTTTGCCATAAAAACCTCCTTTGATTTATAGGAATTGTAAAATAAAAATACATTTTGTCAAGAAGTTAACTACTATTATAACATAAAAAAACACAGAAGAAAAACAAAAAAATCTCACACAAAGCGCACAAAGGACACAAAGAAATTAAATTGTTGGTCGGTTAGACCGTTAGTCCGTTGGTCGGAAGTAAACTACGAACAACGAACCACGAATTACTAACAAAAAAAGGAACAACAAATCACACGAATATCACAAATGATTTTTATGTTTTTCTTGTTCTTACTTTCTTAGAATCAATTACGACTAAACTGCCACTAATTTGGTCTTCTGACAAACTTTGAATCTGTCTAACAAGATGTGAGTTCATCTCAGCGGTTGACATTTCATTGGGAAAATTTGAAATAATAATACCATAATGTTTGCCTAAGGGAAATCTAAGTATATTGCCAAAACCTCTATCAGCCGTTATAATAACTGCCTTTTCGTTTTGGGCAAATTTAAAAATCTTTTCATCAGATTCGCCGGAAAGCTTATAATCACTAACATCCAATGACTCATATCCTATTTCCTTTAATGCTTCAGCCGTAGAACGAGGCATATTTTCATCAATTAAAAACTTAAGCATTCTATTTTACTGCTTTTATTTCCTCATGAGAAAGAGTGTCTGCCGCATAGTTAAGAGAAGCCAGTATATCCTTTTGCGTTATACCGTATTCTTCTATAACTTCCTCATACGTCATCCCACCCGCAAGCTTACCAATTATTATTTCAACAGGGATTCTAGTTCCCTTTACAACCGGTTTACCTGAACATATATTAACATCAACTACTATTCCTGGTGCTATTTCCATATTTCCTCCTTTAAATAAAAAATCTATTATACTATAACTAAAATCCTAACTCATGTCAATACTTAGTCGATTACTCATTATCCTAACTTTTTTACTACAGAGAACACAAAGATTTTAAACTGTTGGTCGGTTGGACCGTTGGACTGTTGGAAATAAAGACAGATGACCGCAGACGGCAGACCGGAATAAACTACGAACAACGAACCAGGAACTACGAACTAAAATCTATATCCTAAAACCTCTATTTTACAATTTTCCCATTTTGCCATTTTTCCATTTTAATTACTGACTGTAGACTGGTGACTGAAGACTGATGACTTTGTTTCTCCTTTTCACATTTCAAGGTCTGACCCCGTTGATATTAGCCTTTCAATGTGTACACCCGCAATTCTCATCAGCTCCCTCCACCTTTCTGATTTGTAGCGATTGCCTGGGCGAGTTTCATGTCCATAGGATAGGTAACTTTAATATTAAAAGGATCCCCTTCTACCCAGCGAATATCGTAATTCAATTTCTCCGCAAAAGCTAATTCATCGGTAAAACTATGAGTGGAAAATAGGCTTACAATATGCTCTAAAATACCACTTCTAAACCCCTGAGGAGTCTGCACTTGAAGTAAATTAGTTCTACTTCTGGTCCATAGAATTTCATCCTTTTTGTAAATCTTTAAAGTGTCTCTTACCGGTATCCCCGGGGCGCAAATGCCAAATTTCTCAACGCCTTTTACTACTCTGGCAATCAACTCAACGCTTATAAAAGGTCTAACGGCATCGTGAATCAGTACTATTTCCTCTGAGGTTTCCTTGAATCCGTTGTAAACGGAATCCTGTCTTCTCTTCCCTCCTCTAACCACTTTAATCTTTTCGTTAAACTTGGAGGTTTTTTCCTTAATGAGAGAAAGTTTTTCCTCGGGAACAACCAGAACAACTCTCTTAACTCCGTATTCAAGAAATTTTTCTAAAGGATATAAAAACAATTGCTTCCCGGCAATCAATGAAAATTGCTTGTATACATCCCCCATCCTCTTTCCACTACCACCCGCGACAATTACAGCTTCAATCACCTTTTGCAACTTTTGCCCAAACTTTTCGGTTAAAATTACTTTCAATAATAGCTTCCACAATACATTCTAAAGAAACCGGCTGATTTGCGGGTACATCTCCCTCAATCTCAACAAGAGTTCCGTCAGCCAAAAAACCTTGAGCTTTATCATACCCGTAATCTATATGATTTACAATAATTTTTTCTCCTCTTATTAAATTTGACCTGCCAACTTTATCCAGGTCTTTTAAGTTAATACATTCTATACCCTGAATTTCTAATTCTTCTTTATTGTTTCCGGCGGTTATTGCCGGACACTTCAATGTTTTGCAAATGGTTGACAAATCGCTATTTATTACCTTTAAATCCAATTCCTTTAAAGTTCGAAGATCGTCCTTAAAACCTTCCGGAATTTCATCCGATTCTAAATATTTCGATATTTTTTCCATATCTTCTTCTGTAATCACAGGTATGCCCTGTACTAACCCGGACTTAAATAACTTTCCTACTCTCCCATCCCTGATGGCGGAAGAATGAATCGCTTTGTAATTTTTCTCTTCTTCTACCCTAATATTACGATAAATCAGTAATAAAGCTATAATCCAGCCCAATAACCCAAGAATAACAACAGACGAAATCATAATTCACAAAGCTCCTTTGCCTGCGCAACATTTGAAACTTTCAAAAGCTCAATATCCGATTTTAAATTTCCTGCTTTATTAGGAATAATAATTTTCTTAAAACCAATTTTACTCGCCTCTTTAACTCTGCTTGCAATAAAAGGAACTCCTCTAACCTCTCCGGAAAGACCCACTTCCCCCACCATACAGAGATCATCCCTGATGGGTTTTTCAAGTAAACTCGACATTATCGCTAAAATCACGCCGAGATCGATAGACGGCTCAAAAACATTCATACCCCCGGCTATATTACAGTAAACGTCATAACCGCTCATATCCATCAAAAGTCGCTTCTGAAAAACAGCCATCAAAAGGTCGAGCTTCCGCTCTTTGAATCCTCTAGCGACTCTCTGCGGATAAGAAAACCTTGTCGGAATTACAAGGGCTTGAATCTCAACCATAATAGCTCTCGTTCCTTCAATTGTAGGAGTGATAACAGACCCGGAAGACTTCTTTTCCTTACCGGAAATAAGATAAA
>CAZALG010000054.1:0-9877 GCA_964485935.1 uncultured bacterium
CCTTACAGCCGGAATCGTACTTGCATCAGGTTTACTTTTCCCGTTAATCTTGAAACCACTGTTTATTCTGTTCAGCTACATTGGATTCACCTTAGGATGGATAATGACACGGGTAATACTCTCGGTACTTTTCTTCCTGGTAATAACACCAATTGGTCTGATTTCACGCCTGCTGGGAAAACGGTATCTGCAGACTAACCTGGGAACGAATGAACCAACTTACTGGAATACACACCAGGAACAAACCGCTTCAAAAGAACACTTTGAAAAGCAGTATTGAAAATATGAATTTCTACCATAAAAATGATAGCAAAGGATGGTTATTTTATGTCTAAAATGTCTATATTAATAGAATTCTGGGAGTTCCTGCGTGTCCGGAAAAAATGGCTTCTTGCCGTAATCGCCTTCTTTCTTTTGTTACTAGGAACTTTGATAGTATTTACGGAAGGTTCAGCAATAGCACCTTTTATTTATACACTCTTCTAAGCTGTTCCAATAATATTTTTAGTATGATAAAAAGTTTCTTAATGAAAAAAGAAATTATCTTACCTTTCCGGACTAACTCCGTGTTTTTCCGCATAGTTAAGTACCTTATCCCAGAAATTAGAAATATCAGCAGCGAGCTTCCCAGACATATTAACCCTCTCTCCTCCGGGCGATTGCTGTATCATCTTTAGAATATCGTTTCTTCTCTCGTTCATAGAAGAAACACCATCGAGTTCAAGTCTCTCAAAAATAGAAATAAGTGTATTTCTATTAGAAGCAACCAGCCTCATCTCTTTTTTCCCGATAGGAGAAGTCGTTTCGGTAGCTGTAAATATTAATTTATTACGGTATGCATGCCAGAGCGCTACATTAGTCCTCCAATCTTCCGGAGTCGAATTATCTATCTCGTACTTTGTTCCACATGCAGAAAGAAATAAGATAATAAGTGCTAAAAATATTATGGATTTATTTCTCATAAATATCCCCCTTTCTTTTTCCTAAAAATAATGCACTTTTCTTTTTCAGGAATCACAACAATTGATTCCTTTAAAGACTCTTATCAAATTTTAAATATATTATTGGATTTGTCAACAAGGGAAATACCTATCCATTTTAAATAAAGGGAAGAAAGTAAAAAACATCTTGGAATTTTAATAAATCTTTTTTTATTAATGGAAACAATTCGCATATTATTTGAATTAAACATAACCCACGAAAAACTTTAGAGTATATTTTAAAATAAAATCTATCTTACAAATCCACCGGGCAGGTGTTTGAATTCCATCCGGCAAGACCACCCAAGGCTACTTTTAGATTTTCCCAACCTTCTTTTTTAAGAAGACTCGCAGCCATCATAGAGCGAAGACCGCTTCCGCAAAAAACGCAAACTAGCTTGTCTTTAGGTATCTCAGACATCCTCTCGTACAGCTGGGTAACGGGAATATTTAAAGCATCGGGTATTTTTCCCTTTGCCTTTATTTCTTCTTTGCCCCTGACATCGAGAATTAGGATCTCCTCTCCCTTATCCAGAAATCGGCATAAATCCTGTACTTTAATTGTCTCTATAGATGCACTTTCATTACCGGAAGTATTCCAGCTAAGCATTCCGCCGGAGAGATAACCTACAATATTATCATAACCGATCCTTACCAACAATTTTACAACTGAAAGAGGATCATCTGTTTTATTAACAAGAAGTATCTGCTTATCATACGGCAAAAACCAGCCAGCAAAATTAGGAATTCCTCCTTCCCATATAGAAATAGAACCGGGAACATGGGCACCGGAAAAGCTCGACTCCATCCGGGAATCGAGAACAATTGCGTCTTCTTTCTTTTTTAAAAACTCACCCGGAGAAAGCGGAGTTGGCACCGGCAGAGAACCCAGTATAGGAGCTCCTTCAACATTCAATTTTTCCATCTGCTCAAAATAATAGGGTTTTTCCAAATTTTTTGATACATTCTTAATGAATTCTTTTTCTTCAGTAAACTGAAGCTTCGAATTTAATTTTTTCTCGAGCCCAACAGTAGTCCACGGTCTATCCGCGATTTCCCCTCCGCATACCGAACCGGCACCGTGAGCAGGACATACAATAACACCATTGCCAAGAGAAAAAAACTTGTGGAAAATCGTATCGTAAAGCATTTCAGCCATTTCTTCCATTTCATCTTTGCCCAGCAAATCAACTCTTCCGACATCACCAGCAAAAAGAGCGTCCCCTGAGAAAAGAATCCAGGGGGAACCGCTAACGTCGAAAAGAAGATAACTCATACTCCCTTTAGTGTGACCCGGGGAATAAATTGCCTCGACTTCGTAAGAACCTATCTTCCACTTCTGGCCATCACTTACTTCATGACCGTATTTATAGTCCAACCCCGTATCCGCATGGAAAATCTCCGCACCCGTTTTTTCGGAAAGCTCTTTCGAACCCACAACGTAGTCTTCATTACGATGAGTTTCAAAAATATATTTAATCTTGTAACCCCTGCGGGAAACCAGAAAAAGATAAATATCAACATCACGTCTGGGATCGATTACAAACGCTTCTTTATTATGCCCGAAAATGTAAGAACGATGCGCTAAACCTTCCGATTCGACTTTCTCGAAAAGCAAATTTTTCTCCTTTTATTAAATCTACAAATTATGCGGCAACCTCTTCAGACCCGTGAGAAAGATAATTCCTATCCTTGAACTCTTCCTTTTTTCCGTCATTCCAGTTGTTAACAGGACGGTAATAACCTACAACCCTTGAATAAACCTCGGCTCCGATTGCAAGAACTTTTTCCTTCGAATTTTCCTTCCTTTCAACAATATTCTCTTCCATTAAAAAAACCTCCTCTTTTTAACGTGGATTTTTGCCGGCTACTGTAGGATTATCAGGGTAAGAGGACCATTCAGTAAAAGAACCTTCATAAATCTTTACGTTTGGGTACCCAAGAAGAAACTTAAACATAATAAACTCATTGGTTGCCTCTCTTCCCGTACCGCATGAACAGATTGCGTTTTTATCCGAATCTATACCTTTTTTATCCAAAATATCCTCAATTTCATCTTGCTTTCTTAAAAGAGTTGGATTCTCTTCGACCATTAAACTCTTCCATGGAAGACTTATAGCTCCGGGTATGTGTCCGGGCCTAATCCAGGGACCCTGACCCTCATAAACATTTGCCGGTCTTGCGTCAAGCAGAACAACACCTTCATCATCCTTCATTTTCTTAAAATCCTCATATTCAAGCCAGTAATCTGTCCTTAATTTCACCTCAAAGTCAGATTCCTCGATTACAGGAAAATCTTTCGTAAGTTTTCTACCTTTCTTTTTCCAATCGTTCAACCCGCCATCCAGAACATAAACTTTGTTATGCCCAAATCTTACAAGAGAATAAGCCATCATCGTCTGCTCAAGACCATCACCACAACCCTTGACTCCACCAAAACCCGTATAAACCACAACAGGATAATCATTGGAAAGACCTACTCTCCTGAAAAGCAACTCTATAGCCTTTCCCGGTATGTAAGCACCAGGCCTACCTTTATCTGGAACTCTCAATAAATCGGGGTTAAAATAGACAGCACCCGGAATGTGCTCAAGAATATAATCGTGTATATTAGGCTGAACATCTATAATAGAAAATTCCCCACCTAAATTTTCCTCAAGCCATCCACCTTCAGTCCACTTTAAAACTCCTCCACCCAAAGGATAATTTTTTTCCATACTACCTCCTTTTCTGTAACCGTTTCAAAAATGCAATTGTTCCAATTTTATATTATATTAAAAAACTTTTTCGAAAAGTCAAGGGTATGCAGAAACATCTATAATTATTTCTCCGGTTCCTGTAACTACGTAACGGTTAAGAATCGCTTTTCTTGTCATTTATTCTTTCAACTTTATTCTCGTTTTAAACAACTCTTATCAAGTAATCTCCTACACTTCCACCGCGCCTATTCTTCTCTCGTTTGCCTGTAAAATCATCCAGAGCATACCCTTGTAAGAAATATCTGCAAGTTTGCACATTTTGGCAAGATGTCCATCCCAAACCCATCCGGGATTCGGATTGATTTCAAGAAGTTTTGGCGTACCCTCAGAATCGAGCCTCAAATCAAACCTGCAATAATCGCGACATTCAAATCGCTCAAAAAGCTCAAGGCAGCCTTCCACAATACTTTTTTCCAAATGGTCTCCGAGATTTGCCAGTTTAGACTTTAATTTCCAGTATGGGGATTCCGGAAGCCACTTTGCCTCATATCCGCAAATTTTGGGCAAACCGGGAGGCAAAGAAGAATAATCTTCCTCTATTATAGGCAGAACCGTATAATCTTCCGGCGGATTACCGATAATTCCTACACTTAAATCTTTACCCGTAAGAAATTCCTCCACAAGAATTGGTTTATCGTATCCGAACTTTTCCCTTATATCTGAAATCACATTAACGACTTCTTCAATTGTATTCGCAACACTTTTTTGAGTTATTCCAAAGCTCGAATCCCCAACATTAGGCTTGACGAGAACCGGAAATTTAAAAGGTATTTCAAAAGTGGTGTTCTCAGGTTTGATAAAAAAAGCATCGGGAGAAGCTATCCTCATCTCGGAAGCGACTCCGCGAACAAGCGATTTATCATAACAAAACGCAAGACATTGCGGTCCAGAACCTGTATAAGGAATGCCTAAAATATCAAGCAGAGCCGGCACATGAAGCTCCTTTCTTGCATCGTTATAAAATCCTTCATCGCAAAGATTGAAAACATAATCCGCTTCATTTTTCTGCTTTAATTTTTGTAAATCAGAAATAAATGTGTCATGATTGTCGAGATAGGAAAAACGATAATTTTGTTCTTTTTCTATATCCTTTAAAGCCCCTTTAAGCTGGTCGATAGTATAAAAATCGTCATCGCTAAATACTCCAAGGGGTTTAACAGGGTCGTTTTTCCTTGGATCACCAAAGAGAACGACTACATTCCTGGTCACCTGCCCGGCGGCAACTTTTCTGGGCATCCATTCTTTTCGGGCAACCGCAGTTACAATTATCCTTTTCTCCATCATTCCAAGATCTTGATTTCGCTCGGAATCACTTTTAAATCCGCCATGAAAAGTTATATCGGAAAAACCCACTTCTTCAAGAAGTTTAGTAAGGCTTTTTTTGTTATACAACCTTTCCGAATAAAACTGGTCTACAACGATACCGTTTCCTACGTCGGAAATAATTTCCCTCGATATCAGCCTCTGGCCATCAAAGGAAAGAGAACGTTCCCTGCAAACAAAACTTTTCTTATCAATCCATTCCCATGAACGAGGTTGAAAGTTATCCCTCATAAAATCTCCATCTGTAACATCTATCAGGATTTTTCCGTGGAGTTTTAATTTACGAAATACCTCCTTAAGAACCCTAAGATCATCTTTTATTGTCTCAAAGTAACCGAAACTATTACCTAGAATCAAACCAAAGTCAAAATTATCATCCTGATAAGACATGCGCCTTGCGTCTCCCTCCCTGAACCTTACAAAAAGCCCTTCTTTATTAGCCTGATTTTTTGCTTTACGTATCAAATAACGAGAACGATCTAATCCATGCACATTCTTAAATCCTCTTCGCGCCAGTTCCAATGAATGTCGCCCATGTCCGCAGCACAAATCAAGAATCGTATCTTCGGGCGAAAAATTAAGTATACCGGCAAACAAATCGACTTCTCTTCTTGTCGCAACATCATTGTCAACTACATCTCCGTCCGTTTTAAGATAAAAAGGATTAAATAGAGTTTGCCACCAATCGGGCTTTACATGCTCTTCAAGGTTGGTAACAGGTCCGAGACTCCTGGAAACTACTTTCCTTTTCTTCTTTTTAGTACTATCTTTGGTTGAAACGAAATCTTTCATTATTTAATTAAACCTCCTTAAAAACATTTGTTTTTCTTAAAAGATAAAACATATAACAAAAAATATCCGGTTTCTAAAACAAAACCGGTTTTTTTCGCTACTCATAAAAATGGGGCTATATAAAAGAACCCAACCATAGGGATTGGGGCATATGATGTGTGACGATTCTTCGTCCATTTTAAATACTTATTTGTGGAAATATAACAACCAAAATCGCAAAAGTCAATATATATTTATTTCAGCATTACCAAGGCTTTTGGTCCCACCTTTCGATTTTAGCATTTGTTTCTGGTTTCAATTTTTAAAAACCCCTTGACAAATTCAAAAAAATAATTATAATACTTTGTATAGTAAAGTGCTTTGAAGTAGTAAGAAAAATGGGTACTAAAAAGGAAAAATGCGTTCGCTCGAAAATAGAAATTATAAACTTGGCAATTATTTTACTTTTGTTGTTGTCGGGTTGTGCTGTTCCGTTTGAGACTGCAGACACCCAAGAGATGGGAAAATTTGAGAGTATAATTGGATATACGGCTCCTTTGACTTTTACTACCAAGGCAAATTTGGGGATAACGGGATATACCGATATAGGGATAGGTTTAGAGGTTGGCGCTCATCTAAGCAATGATCCTGTTTTATGTGCTTATGGTACAGGCAAACAAAAGATATTAAGTTTAGGAAAAAACCTTCATTACAATATACTTATTTCGGGGGCATATGGTGTAGTCGCATCGGATTTAAATCCAGAAAATATACCGTATTATCATTATACATTACTCCTAGGTATGGAAGATGAGATTAGCGGATTTGTATTCGGTATAGGCATATTGCAGGATCCTCGCTTTTCGTGGAAATTAATGCATGAAGAATTTTCTCAAGAGACATATATTCATGCGCTTATGGGGATGGAAACCAGCAGATTTCTCTTCCAGATACAAACTGTCCATCAGGGAAGTTCTGGTGGTGGATATATCAACTTTGGTTTTGGCGTTAAATTATAGTTCCGCCTCAGATTCAACCACGCAGAAAAACATTGTCCAAAAGATAAAATCCGTAAGAATAAACTCTATTTTTTCCTTTTTCAGTAAAATGCTATTCCGAATCTGTAATATTTATTCAGTTCCTAACTCCGAGGTGCAAAACGCACAACGCTTAGCCTTTATAGGTATCGTAGAAAAGCAATAAGGGCACACTTTTTTTGTTGGCTCTACGACCTCTTCTTTCTTCAAGCGATTAATATTCTTTACAATGAGAAATGCCGCAAAAGAAACAATAACAAAACTCAATATTGCATTAATAAAGACACCATAATTTAATGTAACGGCTCCTGCAGTCTGCGCTTCGGCGAGTGTTGCATATGAAGTACCTCTCCCGTTAAGCACAATAAAAAGATTTGCAAAATCGACTCTACCCAGAAGTAAACCGATCGGCGGCATTATTATATCAGTCACAAGAGATTTAACGATTGTCCCAAAGGCAGCACCTATAATGATACCTACTGCCATATCAACTACGTTTCCGCGCATAGCAAATCCTTTAAACTCTTTTAACATTCTGCTCCTCCTGTTTTCCCTATACCAATTTTTCTATAATTATTACTTGCCAACCTTTCCATGCAATGCTTTTTTAAAAAATTTACCGCTTTCCGTAAGCTCATAACTTTCCCATGATTTAAGCATTTTTGGATGCCAATCAGGGTCAAAAATCCAGCCAACCCAGCTTATACCCCTTTCGCCAAGATATTTAACAATGGCTTTCCCGTAACCCTTATTTTCACTCTTTTCTATACGTTCAAAATCAAAACCAAATTCCGTTGCAATAACGGGATACTGCTCCTTAGCAAATCCGAAATTTTCATCCCATTTCGGCTCCCATGGTTTTTTTCTTTTAAACGGATATGGATGGGCAGTATAACCAATTCCCTTTGCATTAATAGGTTCGTACCGAACGTTATTCAAATCATATGCCCAGTCAAATCCTGCTACCAGAGGAATAGTTTCCTTATCATACGCACGGATTAAATGGATGATATCTTCATTTATTTTTTTCCACTCACTCCAGCTCATACTGCCCAGAGCACCAAAAAAGTGAGTGGGCTCGTTGAATATCTCATAAAAAGCAACTGTGTTGTTTCCTTTAAAATGATTAGCGATAGTCTTCCAGAACTCATAGGTTTCCTTTTTAGTGGTATTATAATTCGGATCCTGAAAAAGTTCCATCTCAAGATTGCCTATACTATGCCAATCTATTATCACATACATTTTAAGTTCAGTACACCACCGAACCGCATCGTCGAGCAGTCTCAAATAAACCTCTGGAGTACGTTCTCTCCACGCAATAGGATGAACCGGAAGACGAATTATATTCGCACCCATTTTCTTCATTTCTTCAAAAAACTTTTTATTCCAGTATCCTTGCCTTTCTAGCTTATCAGCGTCAGCAGGCGCCAATCCGCGGAATATAACTGTCTTACCCCCGGGATTAACAAATTCATTTTCTTTTACCTTTATAAGAGGAAGGCCTTTTTTATGTGGATTCTCGATTGGCTTTACCGGAGGCGGTTGATTCCACCAATAATCTCCCACTTTTATTTCTTCTTTTTGTTCCGCATAAACATTTGACATTGCAACTAAGAAAACCAAAGCAATTATTTGTAAACGGACTAAATACTTCATATAATTTCCTCCCTGTTAATTTTTTTCATTTAACTTTTTGCTTTAACAATTACTGAATACTTCGTATACGACGAGGGAATTGTATCTTTTTCGTGCGGTTTATAAAAATAAAAGCGATAAGAAAACATCACAAGAAAAATACCAGTTACTCAAAAAATGTCAATAGAAATATTTCTTTGCGTAAAGGTTAAAGTTAAGTTGTGTTACTCTAAAGAATCCTCGCTTATCTTCTTTGAGCCGTTTCTCTGTCCGACCCAGGGCAAGATATCGAAACGAACAATACCTGTAACAAGAGATGTAATGACAAAAAGTTCGGTTAACACACCCGCATAAGAATGATGGATAACATTATATGTGAGCCATAAAGGACGCGGGATGATAACAATAAAACGGATTTTCCTGGGATTTTTCTGCCAAACACCAACTGTCTCGATAGCCATTGCCATAATAGCTAAAAGACTGAGCCAATTCTGCCAGGATAAAATGCCCGCTATAAAAAACAAACAGACGAAAATATACATTACGACATCGCTATCCATCCATTTTTTTCTTCCCCTGAGCATAAAAAAGAAAGTACGTGTCGAACCCACAATATTCATCGCGGAAGCGGTCCATACTCCCAGAAGAGCAAAATGAATGATAAAACACATCTGTGCCATACCCAAAAAGAAAAGAATAAGATTACGCTTATTATTCTGAAAGGAAATGATAGCAAATACAAGCCCAACCATCCCAATCCCCTGGGCAATAAGATTATTAGTTCTACCGGTATTTTCAAGTAGTTGAAAAATTGAAATTAAAAACATCAGAGATTTTTTACACTATTTATGGCAAATCAGATAAAAAAACCCTTTTTGTCTTCGCTTTTGTCGATTTATGTAAGCATATAAAATATCTAAACATCGTTTAATAATATAAGTAACATAAAGAAAGTCAAGTATGTGGCTTTGTGCGAGAATAACTCCCAATCTTGACTAATATAAAAAAACAATTAAATTTAGGCATTAAACAAAAGGAGGCGAAAATGGGAAAAAAGTATGCCTTTCTAATTGGCAAAATCTGTATTGCACCACTATTATTAGTTATTTTACTGACCTTCTGTAGCGGCTCTACAGGTCCTGATATTTCCGATTATGAGATATATTACTTCAATGGTGATAATCTGGACTTCGCTGAAGACTCCACCGGCTTACTCATTATTGTTTTTAGAAACGCATCCGGGGAAGACGAAGAAATAAAAACAGTAACGCCCAATGAAGATATAACCATCTATGATGAAAATGGTTATTCTTTAGAGTTATGGGAGAACGGAGGAGTCCTCTACATCTACCCGGTTACGGGAGGAACGAAA
>CAZALG010000055.1:0-9775 GCA_964485935.1 uncultured bacterium
TCCTATATGTTATAGGTATTCGATAAAGGCTTTTGATATGACACAAAACGCGAGCGACACAAGTAGAACTGTTTGTCAGAGATTAAGGGAAAAAACACCTCCTCATCCGCCAGTTATTTCCGGACTAAAAGCCCGGGATGGTGCAATAAAAGTTAAGTGGGTCGCACCGCCTGTCCAGGATTTATTTGGTTTTATGGTTGAGAGAGCCGATGATACAACGGGTCCATGGGAAAGGATAAGCGATGAATTAAAGTTTCCTGAAGTTGTCCAGTGTGAAGATATACCTGTAACAAATGCATGGGCTGCAGATTCGATTTTTTCTTTTCTCGATACTACTGTGGCAGCGCAGAAGGTTTACTATTATAGAGTGAAAGGGGCTGACTGTGGAGGAAATATTGGAGAGGCTTCTGCTTACGTTGAAACATATACTTTTGATTTTAGTGGTCCTCCTACACCGACCAATGTTACGGTAAGCTCATTGTTGGGAGAATGTGCCCTTAGGATTGAATGGGAACCTAACTTTGACGCTAAGGATTATGGTTTTGTTGTTTTTCGTAGCCTATCTTCGAATAAAGACTATTTGCAGATGAGTCCGGTAATAGAGGGTAATGAATTCATTGATAGAAAAATTACGGCAGGCAAACAATACTACTATAGGATACAGTACTTTGGCAAAGACGGTAGTTCTTCATCGCTGTCAACTCCTGCAAGCGGAATGGTTGCACCTTAAAGGGGGTTAAGATGGGAAGAATAAAATTCGTTTTTATATTAATACTTTTAGTCGTTTGTTTTTATCCGTGTTACGGTGAAGAGCATTATGCGAAGATAAATGGATGGGATTTTTGTAACTGGGATGTGGGTGGTACGAGGTGGGATATCTTTCAACAAAGTTTTATTGGCATTAGTGAAAATGATGCACTTGATCAACTTCTTTACAGTACACTGTATTATGAACTTGTGAAGAGTTACATATGTTTTGGAATGTGTCTTATGGCTACGACTATATTAAAGGAAGAAGGGCATCTTGGTTTTTGTAAGCCGATATACAGGTATCCGGGTGATAACGTTTATGTACATGATGGTTCCGACCCTGGTACGGAACCTGATGATCCCTTTACAGGGCCTACTGATACACTTCTTGGGAAAGCGATAATGGTTATGCAGGCTCATCAGGCTAGCCAGGCAATGATAAGTTGTTTTGCAGAGAGAGCAGTTACAGGTGAGATTAAGGACGCTATGGCAGCATATAAACATGTTGAATATTATCTTGCAGCCAATGATCCTCCTCTTATAACCGTTATAGCCGGAACAGGCAGTGGCCACGCCCTAATAGCCTATGATACTGAAAAGGTTTCCAACAATGAATGGAAGATTTATATTTATGATCCTAATAGATCTTATAAAAGATTTCCATCGTACTATGATCTAGATAGCAACTATATAAAAATAGAAACTACAAGTAATCCGAGTGGTTATAAATGGTCTTTCCAGAGAGATTTTAGAAGAAACAATGTGCTTTGGGAGGGTGATATGAGTACGAGCAGCGATGGTTTTATATTTGCTTATCCTTCTTCTATGGTGATCCCTCCTTCTACAAATCCGTTTAAATCTTTAGGAGAAGACTTAAATACAGTATTTTTTGCGGGAGATGGAGGGTATGTTGCTCAGATTACCGATGAAGAGGGTAAAAAGTTTTATAAGACCGATACAAAAAAGCATGAATCTTTCTCCGATATTGAGAATAATCCGGGCAAGAAAATGGCGAGTACGGTTAGATTTCCTTTGGTTACTGATGATCCCGGCAAACAACCTGAAGTTTACTTTGTGAAGAATGCAAAGAGTGGAGATTTAAGCATTGATGTAGTTAGTAAGGGAAAAGGGTATGAGTTATATCTTGCCGGGGGAGGAAATTTTGTAAAAATTAAGGCTGAAGACAGCCCTGCAGGCAGGGACAAGCTTGTATTGAAAAGTCTTGGTACATCAAAAGAAGAAGTTCGGCTTTCCAGTAAAAGGGCTTCAGTCGATTTTAATGTGGAGCTTTACCGTTCTTTAGGAAAGGAAAAAAAATCCAGAATGTTTAAACTTTCTAATATGAAGGTAAGAAAAGATTTCCCCATTCAACTTCGCCTTGCAGAAGACCAAAAGGGGGTGCTTTTAAAGAGCGAGAAAGATAAATTCAGCTTTGACCTTGAAATTGAAGAAAAAGTAGGCAAGAAAATTAATAAGGTTTCAAAGAAAAGATTAAGCGCAGAAGGTAAGTCCTGGCAGTCAGTTGCGCCTAGTGACTGGGAAAAGCTAAAGGATGCCGAGATCAAGGTAAGGAAATAAAATTACTATTTTCATAGATTCTGGTAATATAACTTGAATGGTTGAGTAGAAAAAATAGAAAATATTGTTTAACTTAAGTATTGTATGGTCTCTTGACTATTGAGTGAGTTTTAAGTACATTTAAAGAAATAGGTGGAGGTGTAATCATATGTTTAAGATTCGTCCACCCTTACAAAGTTTAAGAGTATTAAAGTCTTCCGCTGCGAGAGAAGACCAGCGGTGTAATTTAATATCCTCAATTTACTTCGGATACAACGTCAGAAAGTTTTTAAAAATTCCAGGTAGGTTTTTTATAGCAGTTATCATTGTGTTTTTAATTGTTGGCCTTCAGGCAATAGATGCATTAGCTTATGTGGACTCGTTTTATGGAGGTGTCCCCGCTCCGGGCCTCCATGAGACAGAAAAGGAGCGATGGGGATTTAAACAACTTTATGAAGATAATCTGATATCAATATTCTATGCCAGGGGACCAACTGGCTGGGGAACCGAACCAGAGGATGTGGAATCGTTAGCCGTTAACGGGGTTGATATACTTTATTAGATATGGTTCGGGCATGAGCATGACTATAATATTCTGGATATATTTTATGACTATGAATCCTGTCAGGATACTGTAGAAGCAAGTATTGACTTTCACTTTAACTGGCTTGATTCAAGCAAAGTCTGGGCTGTAAGGCTGGGCGATGAGGAGCCTGCGGGCGGGGGATATCGTTGGGGTTTAAATGAAGACCCGCTGCCAGAAGACATTGCAAAATATGACAGTATTTATTACGAGGATACTGGTGATAGTCTTAAATCTCCTCAATTTATGAATCATTCTGAACATCAAAGATTTTTCGAATGGGCGAATGAAAGAGATACATGGGTGCTGAACTGGATGTATGAGTATGTAAAGGGAAAATGGCCACACCTGGAAGTTTTTCAAAACGTTTTCGCGAGGCCATTGGATTGGGCATACGCTGAACCATATTTTCTTAGTGCAGATGGCTTCATGTACGACCATTATTCATCAGAAATGGATGGGTTTTGGGATGTGTATAATACTGTGCGTTATTATAAGACAATATTTCCGGATATCCCGTTTCATATGACGCTCTGGGGTATATCCCACATATCTGGCGGGGATCCTGTAGATCGGGTTATATTCAAGAAGATGGCATGGGCATCTTATCTCGGTGGTGCAGAAGGAGTTGGTTGGTTTCAGGAAGATTCCTCAGGGTTGACGTACTGGTAAACAACCCAGGAGTGGGCGTTGGAGGATTTTGAATATCTTAATTCTATTAATCAGGATTTAATGGGAATGACCGAATTCACTCCGGAACCGAAAATATTGGTGATCGGACTGCTTCCCGCTGGAGCTTACAGGATAGGCCTGTTCAAGGAATATGATACCGTGAGCGAGGATTTTTTGGCTATACGTGATTTTGATCTTGCGCAATATGATATAATATTTGTATTTGATGAGGTGCACTATAATGAAGTTGTGGTGAAATTGAATAACTATGTAAGCGCAGGCGGCAATTTGGCACTTGCCACGACTTTGCTGCCTGAAAGTCCGCAAGTCGAGTACGGATATAGAGATGTCAGGTTTTTATTCGAAGAGTGCGGGTATCGGACCGAATATGGTATTTCAGGAATAACAACAATCGAAGTGGAGAAACCGAATACATTGGATTTAGAGTTTAGTTATGTGGATTCATCTTTTCAATCGGCAACTTTTGAGGTTACGCAGAATCCTGACTATTTCGAGCAGATAGGTAAGTATTACCTCGGTGGTATGGAATATACAGATGGATATCCAAGCTTTCTCTATCGAGAGAATCCGGGCCATGGGTGGATACTTTATAATGGATATGTTCGATACGACCATTCTCATGAGCAAGCAATGCTTATATGGAATACCTTCTTTAGAGCATTTGCCTTGCATCTCTTGAACAAACCAGAATGCATTTCTACTGAAGAGCAAAAGGGAACACTCATAACGCCCGCAGTGATAGGAGAAGATGAATTGTTGATTGGCATGGTTAACGATACAGTAGCTAAGACTTTTACATACACCTTAAGTCTTGATCGCTTTGGGTTTTCAGACGGGACTTACTTTGTGTATCTTTGGGACGGTATGCAGTTCTATGGGGAATTCACATCAAGTGAAGGAAATTTATTATTTCCCGTGGATTTACTCCCCAATGATGTTAAGCTATTTCTTGTCTCTGATCATCTACTCGGAATCGATGTCGATGATGTGACAAAAGCGGAGTTTTTTCTATTCCAGAACTACCCGAACCCATTTTATTCAGGTACTTGGATCCCATACTCTATAGAAGATGCTCATAAGGAGGAGAGAGTAATAATAAAGATATACGACATTACTGGACGAATAGTGAGGGAATTGAATTTGGGTAAACAGGGATCCGGCACGTATATCTCTAAGGATAGAGCAGCATACTGGGATGGCAGGAGTTCGTATTATAGGGAAGTCGCAAGTGGGGTTTATTTCTATAAACTGATAATAGGTGATCAAAGCCGTACCCGTAAAATGGTCCTTTTGCGATAAAGAGTGCCTTAAAAACCCAATTAATTCATCTGGAGAGTGTTATATTGGAAAATCTTTTCCTCCTACTCTATATTCTTGGTCTCGTGTTCTACAAGAGGATAGGAAAAGGTAGAAGATTTTAACTTATTGACTTTTTACTTTAATTTTTTTATAATTTTTTAAATAAACCGGGAGGTAAAATTATGCCGGAAGAAAAAAATGGGGTATTTCCAACTTTTGCTATAATAGTATTATTGATTGGTGTCTTTTGGCTTTTAAACGAATTGAATGTTTTGAAAGCAAATGTACCCTGGATTCCAATCATAATAATTGTCGTAGCTTTAGGCTGGATTGTGGATCATTTCACTGGCAAATAACCCTTGGGTAATATAAGGTTGCCCCGATTTAATCAGGGCAACCTCACAGGGGGCAATTCCTACTTTAAAAACTTGGAAACAAACGGGGATGTATCTCCGCGGCGTAAGAAGTGTCCCGATGGTCCTTCTCCTAAGAACTCAGAAAACCATGATTCATGCTCGATTTCTTCGTTAAGGATAGCAAGAACAAGGTCATAAGTTCTATGGTCCTTGCCCGCTGTCATGTGACAGATTTCGGTGTACCCTCTGACTGCACACCGCTCTGCCTCTACAAGCACTTTTAATATTGCTTTTGCGTCTGGTTTTTTTGGCAAAGACGCAGGCGGACAGGCAGACATATCATGAAACTCCTTCATGCAGCCCGGCAGCTCGCCTCCTAATTCGTATATCCTGGGCATCAAAGCTTCAAAATGATTGCGGTCTTCAATCCTTGCAGTTTCAGCAATTTCCTTTATCCCTTCACCTTCCAGTCCGATTAAATTTGCCCTGAGTATCGTGTAGTAGTAATAAGTTGTTAATTCCGCCGATGCGTTTTTAACCAATAACTTTAACAGCTTATCAAGATCTACTCCTGATTTTTTTACCATTTCAATTGCTACTTTTGCCATTCTGCTTTCCTCCTTTTTTAAGCTTTTTGTTTGAATTAAAAATTCCAAATCCTACGTAAGATATTTACTGTCGATTAGCTCATCTCATAATACTGCTTCCTTTCTTAATGGTTACTATATAGTAACCATTACTAAAACAAAACAAAAAATTTTTGCTATTTATTACTGCAGTTATTGCAAATTCCTTCAAGTATTACTCTCTTTTTTGTGACTTTAAATTCTTTTTTGATTTCCTTGGGTATTTCTATGCTATCGTAGAGGTCGCTATGAAAATCTATTATATTCCCGCATTTTATACATCGGAAATGGTGATGTTTCCGGGTGTCTGGATCGAATCGTTTCGGCTCGCCGTAGCCTTCGACGACATCTACGATGCCAATTTCAGAAAAAGACAAAAGGGTCCTATATACTGTATCGAAAGATATGTTGGGAAGATTTTTCCTCATTCGTTTGTACATCATGTCGGCTGATGGGTGGTCTTTAGCTTTCAGCAATTCTTTGTATATTTCGGTGCGTTGAGGCGTAATTTTAAGATTGTTTTCCCTGCATTCCTTTCTAAAAAAATCTATCCTGGATTCTATATTTTTATCCACGCGATTATTATATAGTAATCGTTACTATTTGTCAAGGGTGTTTATACGTAGATTGCAACTTTTAATAGATTTTTAAGTACTCGGTTATTGTATGTCAGCTTAGAGTAAATCTCCGAAGAGTTCAACTCTAAAAACATATCCGTTGGCGTCAGTGCGGAATTCGACGGCTCCGGCTCCGACTTCATTGTTAAATTCAAATCCATATCTTACATTGGTGAAGTAAGGGTCCATATCAACTTCAACTGTATCGTTAACGGGGTCTCTAAATATAGCCAAAAACTCCTCTTCTAAAGTTTCAACAATATCTGCGGTATAGTTAATATTCCCTGTCGTTAAGTCTATAAAATGAACCATGTATGTGTTTTCGTTAACGTATTTTTCGTGTTCCACAACAACTCCTTCCATATTGACTGCATATGCTTTCGTTCCGCCCGTTACCGGGTAGATGTAATGAATTCCGCCAGTTTCCCGTAGCTCTAGCGCATAACCGTTTTCATCATACATAGTTATATCTTCGTTGGGCATTACTGTTTTTATTTCTTCGTCTTCACCTGAAGCGTTTCTAAAAATAATAATAAGAAATCCGGCGGAGTCTTCAGCGACGTCCAAATTATCGCCATTGAAGTAATATATCTCGTAATCGGATATATCTGGCCCAGTAGAACCACTGCAGAAGGTTAGAAGAAGGGATAATAAGAGGAGTGCTATCCAGAGTTTGCCAATTAAAAAGGCATATTTTCTTCTCATTTTTGCCTCCTTTTTTATTATGCAAATTTAATTGTTTTTTTATATTAGTCAAGATTGGGATGAGGCGTTCTTGTACCTTTTAGCACATAAATTCTTTGTTGGCCCGAGTATTGATAATATAAATCCCTTGACAGAGATTATATTGTTCTTATGATTTAAATTGTAATTATTTAATTATAGGGAGGATATAGTATATGTTTTTGAAAATTAAAAAGTCGTTTTGTTTGTCGTTGTTTCTTTTTTTGTTTTTGGTATCCTTTAAAATAATGGCTGAAGATGGTTATAGATTGTGGCTCAGGTACGATAGTATAGAAAATACAGATAAATTAAATGAGTATAAAAAAGATATTAATGAAATTCATTTCCCGGGAGACTCACCAACTTTAAAAGCTGCTCGTGAGGAATTGACAAAAGGGGTTGCGGGTCTGCTTGGTTTTCCGGTAAAATTTACGGATAAACTTACGGGGAGCGGAACCCTCATTGTAGGAACGCCGAAATCTTCGGATATTGTTGCGTCCCTTTCGTTAGATGGCAAACTGGAAGGTGCTGGCAAGGAAGGATACATAATTCAAAATGCTGTTGTTAAAGATAAAAAATGTATTGTGATTTCTGCTAATACGGATATTGGTGTATTGTACGGAGTGTTCAATTTTCTAAAATTGCTCCAAACCAATAAAAGCCTCGAGAATCTGACGATAAGCGAGAGTCCCAAGATAGAATACAGGCTTCTGAACCACTGGGATAACCTTGACCGAACTGTTGAGAGAGGCTATGCCGGATTTTCTCTGTGGGATTGGCATAAGCTTCCCGATTATCTTGACCCTAGATATAAAGATTACGCGAGAGCCAACGCGTCCATCGGAATTAACGGAACTACTCTGACCAATGTTAATTCTAATGCTTTAGTTCTAACTCCGATGTATTTAGAGAAAGTTGCAGCTTTAGCTGATGTTTTTAGACCCTATGGAATTAAGGTATATCTAACAGCCCGTTTTAGCGCCCCAATTCAAATTGGGGGACTTGCTACTGCAGATCCTCTCGATCCTACGGTAAAAAAATGGTGGAAGGAAAAAGTTGACGAAATCTATAAATATATTCCCGATTTCGGAGGATTTTTAGTGAAGGCGAATTCCGAAGGGCAGCCCGGACCTCAAAATTACGGTAGGAATCATGCCGAAGGAGCTAACCTGCTTGCCGAGGCGCTTACTCCTCACGGCGGTATCGTTATGTGGAGAGCTTTTGTTTATACCTACAATAAAAATGAGGATAGAGCGGAGCAGGCGTACAATGAATTTGTGCCTCTCGACGGAAAATTCAGGGATAATGTTTTAATACAGGCGAAAAACGGCCCCATCGATTTTCAACCGCGAGAACCTTTCCATCCTCTTTTCAGCGCAATGAAAAAAACACCTGTTATGGTGGAATTCCAAATAACACAGGAGTATCTGGGCTGTGCCACTCATTTAGTGTATCTGGCAACTCTATACAAAGAGTGTCTCGAATCAGATACTTATGCTAAAGGTAAAGGCTCGACCGTGGCTAAGGTAATAGACGGTTCTCTTTTTAATTATCCGAACAGCGGTTTTGCAGGAGTTTCTAATATCGGAAGCGATAGAAACTGGACAGGGCATCATTTTGGTCAGGCTAATTGGTATTGTTTCGGGCGTCTTGGTTGGAATCATGAACTTTCGGCAGAGGAAATTGCGGAAGAATGGATACGAATGACTTTTTCAAACGATAAAGAGGTAGTAAATAAGGTAAAAGAAATTATGATGGTTTCCAGGGATATAACTGTAAGTTATATGACTCCGCTCGGATTGCATCATATAATGGCGGAACATCATCATTACGGTCCGGGTCCGTGGGTGGCGGTGTCCGGAAGACCCGATTGGACTTCCGTTTATTATCATCAGGCAGATTCAAATGGAATCGGATTCGACCGTACAGAAACAGGTTCTAATGCTTTAGGGCAGTATTATACCGAGGTAAGAAAGAAGTTTTCTGACCCAAAAAAATGTCCGGATGAATATCTCCTCTGGTTTCATCACCTTAGTTGGGACTATAAAATGAAATCGGGAAGAACGCTCTGGGAAGAACTTTGCCATAAATATTGCAGCGGCGCCGATTCAGTAAAATGGATGATAGATGAATGGTCTTCTTTGTCCGGGAAAATTGATGATGAAAGGTTTAGGCATGTATCAACATTTTTGAAAATTCAGGCAGAAGAGGCAAAATGGTGGAGAAACGCGTGTCTTTTGTATTTTAAAGAATATTCGAATATGGATATACCTTCTCAATATGAGAAACCGGAGAAGACACTCGAATATTACAAAAGCCTTAAATTCCCTTATGCTCCGGGAATTAGACCTTCCTGGTAATGTAGCATTAAGATATATATTGATTTTACATTAATAAATAGGACAAAAAAGAATGGTGTTAGACCTTTTTTGTCCTATTTTGAGTTGTCCGTGAGAAGTAGATTTTTTTTGCGCAGACTCCCCCTTGGCGACTTCGTAATTAATATCTTAAAGAGTTATTCATAGACCGAATATATCTGAGTAAATAACGGCGTAAATATATCCGTTTGCC
>CAZALG010000056.1:0-9726 GCA_964485935.1 uncultured bacterium
ATACCTGCTCCCACGCCCACGCCTGTTCCTGCTGCACCGCCTTCCTGTGATGCGGCGTCCCGAAGAGCTTTTGCTGCCTGAAACTGAGTAAACTGATTTAAATCTCCGACAACCCCCATACCGGAACGCTCGTCTATCATTTTCTGAACTTCCGGAGGCGGAGTTATCGATCTTATGTAGAAATCTCTTAAGTCGAGCCCGTATTTATCAAAATCTTCATAAATTCTGGATTTGGCGCCCGCGGAAAGTTCGTCGTAATCCTTTGCAAGGTCAAAAATAGTGGAGTAATTCTCGCCTAAAAAATCGGTCAATCTTGATATTATAACATTCTTAAAGAAATTTTCTACTTCATCTCTGTTCTTAATGTTTTCAGTACCTACAATCTTGTTTATAAAAAGGTGAGGGTCAAAAACCTTATAGGAGAATATTCCGTTTGCTCTCAGCCGTATCACTTTTAGTTCTTTATCCCTAAAGGGAATAGGTTCCTGGGTACCCCATTTTGCATTTGTAAAGACCTTATTGTTGACAAAATATACCTCTGTGCGGAATGGACTTTTGCCCTCAAAGGCAGCACCTATTATTTTCTTTAACAGAGGCAGATTTGCCGTAGTCAATGTGTGTCTGCCCGGTCCAAAAGCATCAAGAGCCCTGCCGTCTCGGAAGAAAACGGCTGATTGGTTTTCTCTGACGACTAACTGACTACCGAGGGAAGTTTCTGCAGACCCTTTTTCTGGTACTCGGTGTACAATCTGATTGCCCTCGTCGTCCAAAAATTCAATGACTTCGAGAAATAGCCCCATTTTAATCCCCCTCTACGATTTTTAAGCGTTTAGCAAGTAAATCAAATCCTGTCTCAATATTTTTCGCTATTCCCGCGAGATCGCTATCAACAGTGGAATTATCTGTGAAATCTTTAACCCACTCCATTAAGCTTAAATCAGCTTTGTAAATAGAGCGAAGAGTATCTAAAGAGATTTCTTTCTGGTCAAAAAAACCACTATAACCGTAATCTGCATATCGGATTGAATCGCTTAGTTTTTCCAGTTTTTTATCAATCCTTGCAATTTCATCAAGAGGACTAAGATCGCCAGATTTTGTTACCAATCGACCTTTTTCATTTAGAATATCTTTAATACTCCTGAGCTTTTCCGAGATTTTTTCCCGGAGCAGCTGGTCGGTTTCTCTTCGCTCTTCTTTTTTATAGTAGCCCTTGAATCCCGGAATACTTTTGGCTATCTTGTCTATCCATTTCTTGAAAGCTTTTTCTTCGCTCATAACAACCTTCCTATTAATTTAAATCTTAAATTTCTGCGATAACTGATATATACCGAGAGGTGCCTTCCAGTAGTTACCGGAAAGGGATTGAATAATACCAATAATAGCTATTACGGCTATAGCCAGGAATGCCAGGGAGTCAAGGACTGTAATAAAGGGACTCAATATTGAAACAACAATCCAGAGTCCTAATAGAACAATACCCTGTTTTGCGTGATGTTTACAGAAAGTATTCTCGGGTTTTACCAAGAGCGGGATAAGAAGCAATAAACCCAAATAAGACAACCATGCTATGTTTTTACCATCATCGATATCCTTTTTACTTACTTTTATTTTAGTTTTTTTGTCGTCCTCACTCATCTTTCCCTCCTTTTTTTATAGTTATAATAAATATTTACCATTTTATTCGAAATTTAGTTCCCAGCATAATCTATTTTTGGTCTTCCGAGATTAAAGGCAATATAGTTTCCACCCGCGAGGGGTCTCTAAGTAAGTTTTTAATATCTCTTATATTGGCTCCGAGATGATTTGCCCTGAACTTAAACAGGAAGATGATATGTAATAGAATAAAACCATAAAGGAGAATTTGTTTTAAGTCTAGAGGGGACGACATGCTACGTTTTTTCGCAAAACTCTTTTTCCGTTTCTTGAATTTGCCTTTGCCCTTGGTTTTTTCAATAAGTCCAATTTCGATAAGCTTATATGCTGAATTATAAGTCCTGAATTTTCCAATTCCCGATATTTCGACTAATTCATGTAAAGTGATGTCATCTGTGATTTTTTCTAATACGATTTCTTCGTCTTCTCCGATTTCAATATCTATTTCTGGCTTTTCGAGTTTCCTCAAGGTTATGTTTTCATCAGGTAAAGCTTTTTCTATCAGCGGCCATTCGTCTATTCTTCTTATCCCTTCCATAACCAGAGTATTGGGTTCTAGTTCAACAGAAAATGAAGAGTGTTGATATAGCTTCTTTCCGGCTTCAAAGGAATATCTGCCAACATTCCATGTCAATACTTCGCAAGTCGTCTCCTGAATTTTGAAAGCGATTATTTTCTCGACTTCTTTTTTAGATAGAGCTTCTCCTCTTTCAACAATTTCCATCAAATTGAGCTTTAATTCTTTAGCTCTTTCATTGAGTTTCTTAAATGTATTGGGGTCAATTAATCCTGTTCTCTGGATGTATTCGCTTATAGAATGGAAAAGTTTCTCTCCCTTGTGAAGGGCGTCCGTTATTTTTCCCCTTTTAAATCCAAAATCTATTTCTTCTCTTCCTGATTTAAGTTTAAGTACTCCGTCTGCTTCGTGTAGAGATAAAAACTGCAATATTTCAGGAACAGAAAATTCCTCTATACTACCTTCCATTTCCATGTGGTTCTAACCTCCAGCTTGAAAATGTTGACAACGAATAAAACAATATAATAGATATGATAAAAATGTTATTACCTATGCAAGTTCTATATTGTAAAGATTCTTCAACTTGAAATAATATAGAATACAGAAAGATTAGAAATAATACAGCTGCAAAAAAGCTGATTATCATACCCTCAAGGTACCTTTTTTTGTAAAAATGGGCACTTCCCGGGATTATCAAATTCATCAATATGTTAGTTATTTTATCAACTTTGAATGCCTTCGAGATTATACGCCTTTTAAGTCTTTCTCTTATATTTTTCGATTTCGTCAATGATAGCTTTTTTATACATGAAAGACACATGTTTTCTTTACTTTGACCAGTTAACATGAAGCCTTTACAAATTGGACAGTATTTCTCTTTTTCTTTTTTAAAAGTTGCCATTATTGCGAGACAAATTCCTATTATTATCATTAAATATAGATTATTGCTGGCGAGTTGCTTAAAGAAACCCCTTGGTACAAATATATACTTGTAAAGCCATCTTTCAGGTGGATAACTGTATAGAGGATGCTCCAGATTAGATATACCCGTAAGTCTGAACCCCGTTTTTTTCATATGAGCTTCAGCTTCATCGAAGTCAAGCTGGTCATAGAGTATTTTTATGATTGTAATATTTGCTAGCTCATTTTGAGGATAATTAGAGATAATATTTTCGCACAAATTAATAGCTCTGGCAGTATCCCCTTCTGCGTAATAAACGGAGCTTAGGTTTTCTAAATAGTTTACATCTCTTCTAAAGTTATAACCTTTTTCAAAGAAATCTTTGGCTTCGGCGAAATTTCCCTTATTAGCCTCTTTTATGCCTTTTACAGAGTATCCATAAGGCGTTACCGGGGAATCAATTGTGTAAGCATAAGGATTGAAACGTGTTTTAAACTCTCTATAGATAGAACTACCCGGATTAAAATTACTACTTATAATATATGAGTATGAAATCAAAAGCGGAAGTAAAATTAAAAGAGTAGCGCATCTGATTAGATTGGTCTTATTCATTTTTAACAAAGAAATAGCTATGAGTATAAGAAAGAAAAATTGTATAGGTAACCATACAAACATAGAAAATAATATAGCTCCAATCCATAATCCGCTTATATTAATTGTATTCTGTTGCCATTTTGTGATATAGGATATAAAAAAAGCAATACTGGCACTAAATGTCGAAATTAAAATCCAAAAAGCAAATAGAATTAAAAGCAATACTGAAATTTTTATCAGAAAAACTTTATTATTTAGAAAGTGGATAGTCAGGATATAACTCCATATATATTTAGCCGTTTTAATTAGATTAGGAAAACTTAATTTAGCCATAGTTAGGGGTATATGTCTGTTTGATGGATCGAGTTTAACAGCAAAAATGATTTTCCTTTTCCCCCTTTCAATTCTTCTTTTTTTAAGATCTTTTATTCCCTGACTTAGGTATTTGTTAGCGAGACTTGAATTTATATAATTATTATTTTTCCTTACAACTTCTATCAACTTATTCTCGGTAAGCTCACTCTCTTTAAAATTTCCTTTTGAGAGCAAAAGAGAATCCAACCAATAAAGTTCTTTAATGGAATAAAACTTAGCTGAAGAGTCCGAAAGCGAGGTCCGAAGATTCGTTGCCGAGGAATCTTTAGTCCGTATTGAATCCTCGCTTATATGACTTTGACCTATAAGAGATATTGTTAATATGAAAAAAATCATTCTAACTTTATCTTTCTAAACTCGATTTCTAAACTCTTTTGGTCTGTCTTTGCTTCAATTTTAAAGGGACAGGGTATCCCTTCTTGCATGCGAAAATCCGAATATTTAACTACGATTTTATTTTTTCGGTGCAGTACCACTCGAGTTGGCCTGAAATCAGTTGAAATAAAAATTTCAGAATTATTGTCCGATAAAAGCCAGCCGTTCTCCAGGGGGATCACTTCCGAGTTACTGGGAAGTGGTATGTCCCACATGAGAAACCGAGGTAGAGAAGCATCCGGATTTTCTTCAAATAATGAAAGGATTTCTTTTTTTACCTGTTTGCCATCTTTATCTCTTATAGAAATCGAATCATCAGAAAAATAAAAAGTACCAATTGACATCCCAAAAGATCCTAACAGTTCACCGATTAAGATTTGTTGATTAACAATATAGTTACAAGAGAAATAAGAGGAGAAACGCTTGTCTGGTTCAGAGACAGTCATTTCTCCTGTGCCGCTTTTCTGCTTTACTTTATCCTGCCAATGGTCAATGTTTTCTAAAAGAGTATCCTTGGAGATTGTTTTTTTGACAACCTGCCTTGCACAATTAAAGAAACATAATATTATTATGACAAATAGCGGATAAGTAAACTTATTCATTGTCTAAAATTATATTGAATATAAGGAATAAGTCAAGGTGGAATTCATAAGTAAAAAAGTAATTGCTAAAAATAAAAAAGCTAAATTTGATTATCATATTCTAGATACCTATGAAGCCGGTGTTGTTCTGAAGGGATCAGAGGTAAAATCTGTAAGGCAGGGTAAAGTGAGTTTATCGGATGCTTTCGCTGCGGTGGTAAGAGGAGAAATTTTTCTTTTTAACATGCATATTTCTCCTTATGGAAAGGCGCAGGATAGTTTAGATGCCAAAAGGGACAGAAAGCTTCTTCTGAATAAAAATGAAATAAGAAAAATTGAGGGTAAGCTGAAAAACAAAGGGCTGACTTTAATACCTCTTGAAGTATATATAAGAAAAAACCTGGTAAAAATATCTTTGGCTGTTGTGAAAGGAAAGAAAAAATACGAAAAGAGAGAAAAAATAATTAAAAAAGAGCAAAAAAGGGAGATAAAAAGATACTTATGATTTTTCTCGTTTTTTCTTTAAGTGTTAACCTGTCTGGAAGAATGCATACATTCCATGAGTACAGTATTGGGCAACATAAATATATAAATAGCAGCTCAATGCTCGAAGAGATGGATTTTTCTTATTATTGGGATCTTAATACGCAAATCTTAACAATTCAAAAAGAAAATATTGTTTCCATTATGCCTGATAATCCTTTTGTAAAAGTAAACCGGGATATCTTTCAGACAGAGATACCTCCAAGGAGAGAGGGAAGCAATCTGTATGTTCCGGTTTCTTCGTTGCCGCTGATTCTTGGAAGTTTAATGAATATGGAAGCCAAATTTAGTCAAGGAATACTCGAAGTAGGTACAAAGGTAAATATCCATGGAACCAATTGGGAGGTTACTCCCTCCAGTACTATTTTTAAAATTGAATGTTCTTCTACTTTAAAGCATCTTTTTAACAAGGTTAAAGACGAATGGGTTTTGGTCATCTTTGATCCGATATACAACAAAGATATTGCAGAAGTTTCTCCAAAAGGCTTAATAGAGGATATAAAATTCGAGAAGGGAAATGGTTTTATAAAATTCCGTTTTAAAGTTAAAAACAATCTTGCAATGGACGCAATAAGAAATGGCAAGTTCTTAAACATTAAGGTGAAAATATTTGTGGGAAGAAGCTTAAAAACTATTGTTATCGATCCGGGACACGGAGGAAAAGATCCGGGAGCAGTATGTAGTAACGTTCGTGAAAAGGATATAGTTTTGAAAGCAGCGAAGAAAATTGCCGCGAAGCTTGCAAGAAAAGATTACAATGTAATAATGACAAGAACCGAGGATGTATTTATTCCGTTAAAAGATAGAACTAAAATTGCCGATTCTGCAAGGGCTGATCTTTTTGTTTCGGTTCATTGTAACGCGGCGCCCAATAAAAGGGCGATGAATGGTGCTGAAACATATTTTTTATCAGCCGCACGGAGCGATTGGGCAAGAACTGTTGAGGCAACTGAAAACTCCGCCATTAGATATGAGGCAAAGGACGGTTCAAGTTTATCAGAGCTCGATTATATATTGAACGATCTTGCGCAAACTCAGTTTCTTGAGGAATCACAACAAGCAGGTATTTGTATCCAGGAAAGTATGGTGCAAAAATGTGATCTTTATAATCGGGGATTAAAACAAGCGAACTTTTACGTCCTTCGTTTGAATTATATGCCGGCCGTTTTAGTTGAGATAGCTTTCTTGACGCACTCCGACGACAGAAAAAAACTGCTGGATGAAAAATTCTTGGAGAAAGCCTGTGACGCTATCGTTGAGGGTATAGAAGCTTATGCAAAATCAAGGACATAAGCAGGATCCTATTGGCGTTTTCGATTCCGGAATAGGCGGGCTTACTGTAGTCAGAGAAATCCGCAAAGTATTACCGGAAGAAACAATTATATATTTTGGTGATAGCGCCAGGGTCCCCTACGGAACGAAGTCAAAGGAAACAATCTTACGTTTTGCAAAAGAGGATATCCGTTTTCTCCAGAGTTTCAAAGTTAAAATTATTGTCTCTGCTTGTTTTTCGGTTTCTTCCAATGCCCTGGAAGAATTAATAGAGGAATTCCCTATACCTATTATAGGCATGATTGACCCCGGGGTTAACGCTCTATCGGATAAATCCAGCAAGAAGGTCGGTGTAATCGGAACAAACGCCACTATTGAAAGTAATGCTTTTAAGAAAAGATTAAAGGATAAGTTCGGCGATATTGATATCTACTCCACAGCCTGTCCTCTTTTTGTCTCTCTCGTTGAAGAAGGCTGGACG
Organism: uncultured bacterium; assembly: GCA_964485935.1. Taxonomy (GTDB): domain Bacteria; phylum Hydrothermota; class UBA3072; order UBA3072; family UBA3072; genus JAFGHJ01. Next base: position 7,293 of record CAZALG010000056.1, read on the forward strand.
GATGGCGAAGTTCCTGAGCTTATAGCAGAAAGATATCTTTCTCCTTTGATGACAGAAGATATTGATTCTTTAATACTCGGATGCACTCATTATCCTTTACTTAATTCCGTAATAAAGAATGTAGTGGGGGATAATGTGAAAATTATTGAGCCCGGAAAAGAAGCTGCTAAGCTTTTGGAAAAATTTTTAGATGATAACAGTTTAAGAACAAAAGGGAAGGGGGCGCTTAAGATATTTCTTTCGGATATACCGAGGAATTTTGAGCGGACTGTCGTGAGTTTCCTGGGTGAGGTACCCGGCGAGATTCAGTTGGTTAATCTGAACAACTAAATATTAACCACAAAGTACACAAAGAGCACAAAGAAGTACAACATTTCTTAGTATCTAATTTTAAATTGCAAGTTGGAAATTGCAAATTTTAAAAACAGAATTAGAACGCAGATTTACAGGATTTTATTATTGTTGTTTTGTCCAACTCCACCCAAAATGTTCACATGGAGGACATGTAGAGATTGTAGATCTTTCTTGTTTTTGGTTGTCAGTCGTCAGTCTTCGGTTAGTGGTTTTTCCTTTTCACAATTCAAGGTCAGGCCCTGTTGATACTTACAATGAAGTACGCCCATTTAGCGCCTGAACATGTAAAGAGAGCTGTGGAAAGGCTGCAGTTTTCTTTTTGATGATTGTTTCAACTGTTTATGTTCTGTTTTTTCTCTTTGAGATTTTATTAAAATCAAGTTTAATTATTATTATTTAAGATAAAATCTCTTTGACAATATTATTCAAAAATACTATTACCCTTACCAAGGACATTATTTCTAATATCAAAAAAGCCTTTGCGATATCTCCTGGTAAATTTTGTAGATCTTTTAATTGTTTTCTTTTTTCATCATCACTGTGAAAATAATATGCATTTAACCATAAATTAATATTATGATCTGGGGAAATCTTGTTTTTGTTAATATAAAATCCAAACCCACTACCTTTATTAAGGATTTTATTATAGGTTGCTCTGAGATAAACGATTTCTTCCTTTTTTTTATCATCCTCGATAGACGTATATAATATGTCGCAAATACGTAAAAAATATGTTGGTTCTCCCTTCATATAGAATGCTCTGAACCGAGCGAGGAAAGACTCGATTTGTTCTTCGGTTGGTTTTTTATTATTAATCTTAAATTCGGGAAACATGCTAAATTTGCCTTTCTGTTTAATTAAAGAGTGCTCAAGAATTCTCTCTACTTTCTCATTATATAATTCTAAATTTCTTTTTTCGTCTGCTAGCATTTTTTGCAAATTATACGATTAATTAATAATTGGACGATTCCAATCCTATAGAAAAGCCTCTGTAAACAAAGTCTTTTATAAAGGGTTCTTTTATATTATTTATATCATCTATAGAAAAATCTTGCCAAGCTCTTTGTATAAAAAGATTCTCTACGTGTGTGTTGATAACATTATCGAGAACCTCTTTTACAAAAGGCCAATCACATGGACATCTCTTTGATAAATCTTCATCGCTATATTTTTCGAAGATTGTTTCATAAGCTTCTTTGGAATACGGCGGCTTTTTAATTTTTATACGTTTGTTTTCAAGAAACTCAAACAAAACAATCGCAACCCCTATTCCACATCTAATAAGAGCATTACAAAAAGCAGCTGCTTCCTTTGGTTCTAACTTTTGTAAAACCGTTATACTATTCACTTTACGGAAAAGAGTTAAGTATTCGAGTTGTAGAATCTTATTAAAAGGTTCTTCGGCTTGCAATAACTCATTTTGAAGCAGATGATTCAATTTTTTTAAAAAGATATCCATGGATATTTCCCCTTTGGATGTTTTTAAAGCAAGATTTTTATTTCTTTTTTCGGATGATTCGATTGTCTCTTCAGCCAATATTTTATCTATTTTTTTTCCGATTCCTAAAGGATCTGGAGTTGCCGGTTCCAGTTCATCTATAGAAATCACAAAATCACATAAATCTTCGAATGAATTTATGTTCTTCATAACTTTATCTATTTCTTCTCTAGACATCTCTGTAACCGGTGGAGTTTGCAATCTTTCCTCAAGAACCTTCATAAGTAATCCTTTCTCAGTCGCCCAAGGATTTATGAGTTTAAAGCGTTTATAACTATACATTTGTGCTTTTATAGTAGATGAAGGTGAGCTTAAAACCCGAAGACCAAAAAGATTATGGGGTATATTAAATTGAGCTCTTAACTGCTCCAATCTTCTGACCGCTTCCTTTCCTGGTCTCAAATGATTAGGAATTATTTTAAGCCAGCGTGGTTTGAAGAGCATAATGGTTCCTTGTAGGAATTGGAAATTATTAAATAGTAAAACTTAGCAAAATATTTAAAAGTTTTCATAAGCAATCCTCTGTATCTATAGTATACGTTAAAAGTGGGGGAGATGTCAAGGGTCGATTTTATGCTTGAC
>CAZALG010000057.1:0-3013 GCA_964485935.1 uncultured bacterium
TACTTTATCGGATTTAAATTTAAGATTTATATTGGAATTGTTACCCTGTAAAATATTGCAACCGATATAAATTGGATATTCTTTGGATTCAGCTCTCAATTTATATTTTTTAGACCTTTTTTCTTCAGCTTTCGGTTTGATTTGTAAATGTTTTAGTATTATTTCTGCCACCTGGGTTGGTGTAATTGCCGAGGTATCTACCTTTTTATCGGCAAATTCGTAAAAGCCTTTTTTCATTCTTTCGTTGTATATTTTTATGGTATTGTCTTTATCTTTTATTAATGGTCGTATTTTATCTTTATTCAATCTTTGCTTTACAGCATCGAGGCTGGTATATAGATAAATAACTTTTCCCATTTTAGATAATATTTTTCTGTTTTCCTCATCTTTTACAACCCCTCCTCCTGTGGCGACAACAATATTCCTGATGTTTTTTATTCTTTTCAGCGTTTCTTTTTCAACTTTTCGAAAATAATCTTCACCCGATTCCTCGAAGATACTATTTATTGTTCTTTTTTCCTTTAGAACGATGTAATCATCCATAGAGATAAAAGATAAATCTGTTTTTTTTGATATTTTTTTGCCGACAGAGTCTTTTCCCGACCCCATGAATCCAATCAGAATTATATTTTTAGGCATTTTTAATCCTTTCTATATAAGAATTGTAATTCGCTTTTATATCTTTCATACAGTCTGCGCCAAATTTATTGAGAAAAGTGTTGCTTAATACATATGCCATCATGCTTTCGCCAATTACTCCTGCAGCCGGGACAACGCAATTATCTGCTCTTTCTTTTAGTGCCAGAGTTTGTTTTTTTGTTTTTATATCGACCGATTTTAGGGGAGATGCTAGTGTTGGAATTGGTTTTAAATATATTCTTGTTACTATATCTTCTCCGTTGCTCATTCCGCCTTCGATACCTCCAGCTCTATTGGTTGAGCGGTAAAAACCTTTTTCCTTTGAGTAAAATATTTCATCCTGTACTTTCGAACCAAAATTTTCTGCGTTTTTGATTCCTTCGCCGATTTCAACTCCTTTAACTGTAGGAATAGACATCATAGCACTGGCGATAGACGCATTCAAACGATGTTCGTAGTGTACATGACTTCCAATACCCGGACATACACCCTGTACGACTATTTCACTTACTCCTCCGATTGAATCACCCTTTTTCTTTGCATCGTCTATAAGTTTCATCATTTTCTTTTCGGCGTCGAGGTCGGTACATCTTAAGGGACTGCCTTCTATTTCATCAAAACTTTTCACAGGTTTCTTTACACTGATTTTTCCGATAGCAATAGTATGTGAGTAAATGTTTATTCCGAATTCTGCCAAAAAAAGTTTAAAAATGGCTCCCGCTGCTACCCTTGAGGCAGTTTCTCTTGCTGAGGCTCTTTCCAGGATATCTCTTATATCGGTACGTCCGTATTTTAATATGCCGGGCAAATCAGCATGACCGGGTCTCGGGGAAGTAATTTCTTTATCGGTAGATCCTTTAGCTATTTTCATTACGTCTTTCCAGTTCTCGAAATCCTTATTTTTTATCTGAATCGAAATTGGTGAGCCGATTGTTTCACCGTATCTTACACCAGAGAGTATTTCTGCTTTATCGCTTTCAATTTTCATTCTGCCGCCTCTTCCGTAACCTTTCTGTCTACGGGATAGTTCATCGTTGATGAATTTAGAGCCGACAGTTAGTCCAGCCGGTACACCTTCGATTATAACGGATAGGGCTTTACCGTGTGATTCTCCGGAAGTTATTAGTCTAATCATATTTTAAAACCTATTGCTTTTTTCATGACTTTGATGGGAGCATCCTTCTCCGTCCATATAGTAAAAGCACGGGCACCCTGTAAAATTAGCATTAAACTGCCATTTACCACTTTTACCCCCTTTTGTTCATGTACTTGAAATTTATAGTTTATATCGTAGTAAACCGAATCCTCCTTCATTAGAGGAAGAATCATGCCTTGAAGATCGACGGGTGTCGCGTTTAAAACAATATCTGATTCCAAAGCGTTCTTTTCTACCTCCTGTAAAGCGATTGTATCAGCCTGATAAATTTTAGACAATTTTTTTGCTTTTTCTTCGATTATGTCTGTTATTATAAAACTCGAAGGATTTTTCTTGTTGATTATATATGAACAGGCATAAGCAACCCCGCCTGCTCCTATTAGCATAACCTTTTTATTCGTAAGGCTAATTTTATATTTATTCAAAGATTCTTCAAAGCCGTATGTATCAGTATTAAAACCGGTTAATTTATCTTTCTCTATCAGAACGGTATTTACGGCATCAACAGAGAGCGCATCGGGGGAAATTTCATCGAGATATTTCATTACTTTCTTTTTATACGGGATAGTGACATTGAATCCTCTGAAACCCAGCGCTAACATGCCGTAAACAGCTTCTTTTAGTTTTTCTTCTTTTACGGGTAGCTGTACGTATTTGCCATCTATATTGAGAGCTTTGAAAGCCGCGTTGTGCATTGGGGGAGAGAAAGTGGTTTTTAATGGATATCCGATTATTCCTGTTACTAACAAGAGTGCGCCTCCGTGATAAATTTTTTAACCTTTTCTTTATCCTTTATACCATAATCTTTCTCGACGCCCGTAGAGACGTCTACTCCATAAGGATTTAATTCTCGAATAACCTGTCTCACATTTCCCGGCGTGAGTCCGCCGGCGATTATAATAGGTTTATCAATTTTACGGGCAATCTTCCAGTTAAAGGTTTTTCCGCTTCCTTTCCCCGGGTCGAGAATAAATGCGGATACAGGGTAGTTACGCATCTTATTTAGCAGACTTTCTTTCGTATCATCTTTGGTTACAAATATTCCTTTTATAACTTTTCTGTTCACTTTTTTACAATATTCTTCAGTCTCATTGCCGTGCAATTGAACTGCGTCGAGCGAAGTGAATTCAGTGATTCTGTTGATTTCTTTTAGTTCTTCATCCACAAATATACCCACTGTGGTGATAAAAGGAGGCAGTTCTTTTATAATTGTCTTTG
>CAZALG010000057.1:3023-7168 GCA_964485935.1 uncultured bacterium
TCCAAACTGATGTGGTACACCATGTGGTTGAAGTATAATTGTCTTTGCTTTTTCGGGAGTTATTCTTCTCTTCGATACTGCGAATACAAAACCGATGGCGTCGGCCCCGAGCTTAGAAATCATCATTGCGTCTTTTTTATTAGTTATACCGCAGATTTTTACTTTTACTCTGCTTTCTCTATCCATTTTTTTCCTTCTTCCATTATCTTGATAAAATCTTCTTTTTTCCCGTTTAAGACCGATCCTATTATATATTTCATTGTTTGTTCTAATCTGTCGTATAAATCATTCTTAAAAGGATTGAATTTTTGTATCGCATAATAAAGGTCGGAATTCTCTGTTATCACTTCTTTTGTTGTTCCCATCTGTGAGGTGAAGGTTGTGCTCGCTATTTCTTTTAAATCTGAATAATCATATTCTCCGTCCATTAATGTTTTCATGAATATTATATTTATTATATGAGATAAAGCTAAAACATAAGAAATTATCCGGTCATGTTCTTCTAGAGGAATTTCTACTATTGTTGCGCTTGTATCTTTAAAGAATGTTTTGACCTTTTCGGTTGCTTTTTTGTTGCCGCAGTCACAAAGACAGATTATCCTGTCAGAAAGTGTGCTGACCTTTGGTCCAAACATAGGATGTGTGCTTGTATAAGAAATACCGCACTTTAGTGCTTTTTCAATAGCCTTTTTTGAGTTATCTTTAAGACTTGCAATATCGAAAACCGTTCCTTTGAATTCTAGCTGTATGATTTTTTCAATAATTTCCGGCATAATTTCGAAAGGAATTGCGAGAAGAATACAGGAAGCTTCCTTAACTGCGCTGGCAAGACTATCAAAGCTTTTAAAATGTTCTGATTTGCCTTTAGTGTCGTGAATAAAAACATTATGTCCCTGGTTTGCAAAGAAATTAGCAAACCAAAGACCCATTTCCCCGAGACCTCCGATAATAAGAATATCTTCTTTATCGCCGCTGTAAGAAGAGTAGTGTAGAATTTCCTGCTGTATTTTTGATTCTGTTATTATATTCTGCATAATTGTTTTTATCAATTCTTGAGAAAGCTTTTCTTGTGATGCCACTTCAAGTGCATTGTTTATCACTTCTTTTTCTACTTTCCAATCTTTCAAAGGTATTCCTTTCTTTTTCTTATTTCCGCCTATTTTTTTTGTTATGGAAAGTCTTTTGGCTATCAATTTGATGATTTCCCTGTCGACCTCTCTTACTTCTTTCCTGAGTTTTTCAATCTCATTCATTTTCCAAGAAGTTCCTTTAGTTTATTTCCGATATTTTGTTCTTTGATCAGAGTTTCACCAATAAGTACCGAATCAAAACCTTCTTCTTCTAAAATGTTTATATGTATTCTATTTTTAATGCCGCTTTCACTTACGGTTACATACTTTTCGGGAATGAATTTTTTTAAATCCGTAGAAGTGTTAATGGAAGTCTGGAAGGTTTCCAAATTTCTATTGTTAATTCCAATTATTTCGGCCGAAGTCGAAAGAGCTTTTTGAAGTTCTTTTTTTGAATCAATTTCTACAAGGCAATTCATCTTTAATTGGCGTGCCAGATTTATAAATTTTTCTAACTGCCTTAATTCAAGTATTTTCGCAATTAAAAGGATTGCGTCAGACCCGATGTAAGCTGACTCGTATAATTGATATTCATCTATGATGAAATCTTTTCTTAATATTGGTAGTTTTACTTCCTTTTTTACATCGGTTAGGTAAGTATTTCTTCCCCAGAAAAATTTTGAGTCGGTTAGAACTGAAATTGCGCTTGCTCCATTTCTCTCATATTCTTTTGCAATATCTCTGTGGTCAAAATTTTCTCTCAGGAGTCCTCTGGATGGAGAGTGTCTTTTTATTTCGGCAATAATAGAAATGTTACCCTTTTTTAAAGCCGATTTAAAGTCTCTTCTCTCTTCTGGTATCTTATCTATAAAAGATTTAAGAGGGGTGAATTTCTTTCTTTTTTCGATCTCTACCTTTTTGAATTTTACTATTTTGTCGAGAATTGTATTTATTTTCATTTTGCTATCTCTCTCAGCATATCCAGTTTTTTTAATGCTTCTCCCGAATCGATCGATTCTTTTGCTTTTTCTATTCCATCGGAGAGGCTTTCGGCTTTTCCTGCAACATATATAGCAGCCCCTGAATTTAGTATTGTAATCTCTCTTTTTCCGCCAGTTCCGCCTTCCAGTAAATTTAAGACTATTTTTGCATTAATTTCAGGAGTTCCGCCTTTGAGGTCTTCTGGGTTTCTTTTAATCATTCCGAAATCTTCAGGTGAAATTGTATATTCGGTTACTTTCCCGTCTTTTAATTCGCAGACGAAAGTTTTTCCGGTTGTTGTGATTTCGTCGAGTCCGTCTTCTCCGTGAACTATCATGCAATGTACAGAATCAAGGTTAGCCAGTACGTTGGCGATAGTGCTGGTCAGCTCTTTTGAATAAACCCCTAAAAGTTGTCTTTTTGCGTGGGCGGGATTTGTGAGAGGTCCAAGAATATTAAATATAGTTCTTACAGCCATTTCTCTTCTTGGTCCGATTGCGTATTTCATTGCCGGATGCAAAAGAGGTGCGAAAAGGAATCCAACCCCGGCTTCCTCAATACATTTTTCGACCTTTTCCGGCGGATTTTCGATGTTTACGCCAAGTTGTTTAAGTAAATCGGCACTGCCGCAATTGCTTGAAACGCTACGGTTTCCATGCTTGGCAACTTTACATCCTGCTCCTGCCGCCACAATTGCACTAATCGTTGAAATATTAAAAGTACCAGCACCGTCACCACCTGTTCCGCAGGTATCAATAAGATATTCCTCCGGGGCATTGATTTTCGTTACTTTCTCTCTCATTGCTTTAACGAACCCGGTAATTTCGTCAACTGTTTCGCCTTTCATCCGGAGAGCAGTAAGTAATGAAGCTATTTGTGCATCTGTTGTTTCTCCGCTCATAATGTCGAGAGCAACTTTATACGCGTCATCTTTGTTCATGTCTTCTTTATTGATAGCTTTTTTTATTGCTTCTTTAATGTTCATCTCCTTCGCCTCCTTAATTCTTCGATTACATCTTTTATTTGTATCTTATTTTTTGCCAGCAGTACAGTCAAAAAGTACACTACATCTGCTGCTTCCCATACAATTTCATTTTTTTCTTTTGCATGGATAATTTCACCTGCTTCTTCTGTAATTTTTTCTTTTAGTTTTTGTGCATTAAGAGTCGCGGTATAGGAGCCAGGTACTGGATTCTCGATTCTGTCCCGTACTATATCGTACAATTCTTCTAAACTAAATTTCCTATCACCAAAGCAGGAATAATTACCGAGGTGACAGGCAACTCCTTTTTGTTTGACGGTCGCAAGCAAGGTATCCTGGTCGCAATCTATTCTTATTTTCAATAGTTTTTGAGTGTTTTTGGAAGTTTCGCCTTTCATCCAGAGTTTCTGCCTTGAGCGTGAAAAATAACACATGTTGCCGGTTTCAAAAGCTTTTTTTAGAGATTCTTTATTAGAATAAGCCAGCATCAGAACCTGACCCGTTTCATCCTGGGTAATTGTAGGAATTAATTTACTTTTTTCCCAGTTTAATGATTCTGTAAAACCTTCGATGAGAGATATTTTTCCTGTGTAAAGAGCCATGCCAAGTTGTACATCACATCCCATTTTGGCTAATTTCTTTACCTCGGAAATTTTGCTTACTCCTCCAGCCACTGTTACTTTGTTTTTCGTTTTTTTCAAGAGTTTCTTAACGATATCCAAATTAATTCCCGTTAAAGTTCCTTCTCTTTCCACACATGTAAATAAGTATTCAGAGGTGAAATCCTCCAGCGTCTCTGCTGCTTCATAAAGAGAAATACCTGTCGGATGTTTCCAGCCTTTTGTGACGATTTCTTCATTTAAAGCATCGATAGCTATTATTATTCTTTCTTTGCTTATTTCTTTTTTTAAATCTTTAAGGAATTTTTTATTTATTTTGTCATTCTCAAAGGCTTTCGAGCCTATTATGACTTTTCTCGCACCAAGAGATATCATTTCTTTTGCACTCTCTATGCTCCGCACCCCTCCGCCGACTCTACATTCGGCTTTTTTAAATATCTTCTTGATTATATCAAGATTATCGCCTTTTCCCATCGCTGCATCAAGATCTAT
>CAZALG010000057.1:7178-9720 GCA_964485935.1 uncultured bacterium
GTCTTGCCATATCTGTTGAATTCTTCTGCGAGTTTTAAAGGGTTGTTATCTTCAAGCATTTTTTCTTTACCCTGTTTTAACTGGACAGCTTTTCCGTTCATCAGGTCGATAGACGCTATAATCATCTTACGCAAATCTCCTTTTCTTTTAGATATTCTTTTATATCTTTTATTGTGTATTCGCCGTAGTGCAAGAGTGAAGCGAGTAATACGGCATCGGCTTTTCCGACTCTGACTGCGTCAACCATCTGCTGTGGGTTTCCTGCTCCGCCTGATGCTATAACCGGGATATTTACACTTTCAGATATTTTTCTGGTTAGTTCAAGGTCGTATCCTTCTTTCGTTCCGTCTTTATCTATGGAATTAAGAAGTATTTCTCCCGCTCCTAATCTTTCACCCTCTTTTGCCCACTTAATTGCGTCGATACCTGAGTTATTCCTGCCTCCGTGTGTGTAAACATACCATGAGCCATCGTGCCTTTTTGCGTCTATGGATAGCACGATGCATTGTGAACCGAAGATTCCCGCGCCTTCTGTTATAAGTGAAGGATTTTCAATGGCTGAGGTGCAGATAGAGACTTTGTCGGCTCCAGAAGTTAAAGCTTTTCTAATATCTTCACTTGAACGCAGTCCTCCGCCGACGGTTAGGGGAATAAAAACTTCTTCGGAAACCTTTTCTACAACTTCTATAAGAATTTTTCTGCTTTTGTACGATGCTCCTATATCCAGGAATGTTAATTCGTCAGCCCCCTGTTCGTTATATGCCTTTGCCATTTCAACAGGGTTTCCCACGTTATCTAGGTTCTTAAACTTTATTCCTTTTACAACTTTTCCAAAGTCTACATCAAGGCAGGGAATAATTCTCGTTGCTAACATGTCTCCACCCAGTTATTTAACAATTTTAAGCCCATTTCACCGCTTTTTTCCGGATGAAACTGGACTCCGAATACATTTCCTTTTTCTACCATTGAAGTATATGTAATAAAATAATCCGTTGTTGCAGTCACAATCTCGCTATTTTCAACTTCTACATAGTATCCATGCAGGAAGTAGAAGAAAGATTCGTTCGGTATTCCTTTTAATAGGGGAGACTCTTTTGTTTCGTTTATCTGATTCCAGCCCATTTGAGGTACTTTACCTTTTTTAAACCGGGGACATTTTCCTTTAAATATCTCGAAACCTTTCTTGTCTTTGGATTCAAGGCTTTCTTCGAATAGCATCTGCATACCGAGACAAATACCCAGAAACGGCTTACCTTTGGAAAGCCATTCCAGAATGGCGTCATAAAAGTGAGTTTCTTTCAGTTTCTCTATCGCCGATCCGAATGCCCCTACTCCGGGTAAAACAACTTTGTCTGCTTTCTTCAAATCTTCAGCTTTAGTCGCAATAAAGCTTTTTCTTTTTAAGTGATTAAAAGCTTTTTTTACCGATCGGAGATTTCCGGCTCCGTAATCAATTATTGCTATCATTACCTATTTTTCCTTTTGTACTGGGTATTTTTTTGGCTGCTCTTTTGTCTTTTGAGCATGCCATTTTCATAGCTTTACCAAAAGCTTTAAAAATGGCTTCTATTTTGTGGTGATCACTTCGACCAAATGGCATCCTAACGACAACATTCGCCTCAAGACCCGTAGCAACCCCTTGAAAAAAGTCTTCCAGCAGGTCTGTATCCAGATCTCCGCAGAATCTTCTTTTAAATTTTACGTCGAACTGAAGGTAGAGTCGTCCGCTGATATCAATTGCTACAACCGCAAGAGCTTCGTCCATAGGATAAACGAAATATCCCGCTCTATTGATACCTTTTTTGTCTCCCAGTGCTTTTTTGAAGACCTGCCCTAAAACAATGCCGCAATCCTCAACAAGATGGTGCTGATCAACCTCTAAATCTCCTTTAGCCTTCATTTTGATGTCAAAAAGACCGTGTTTGGTGAAATTTTCAAAAGAGTGTGTCAAAAACCCAATAGGATTTTTAATATCATATTTGCCACTGCCTTCAATTTTTAAATCGATTGTAATATCTGTTTCTTTTGTTTTTCTTTCGATTTTAGCTTTTCGCATCAAAAAGGACCTCTTTTAAAGTTTTAAGAAATATTTTATTTTGTTCTCGTTTTCCGATTGTTACCCTCAAAGTATTTTTCAATCTCGGTGTGTCGAAAAATCTCAAAAGTACTCCTCTTCTATACATTTCATCGAATAATTCTTTTCCGGGTATCTTCTGTGTTCTAAAAAGGATGAAGTTTGTGTAGGAAGGTATGGGTTCTATGGTAGCAATTCCTTTTAGTTCGGCGAAAACTTTTTCTTTTTCATCCAGAATTTTTTTGACCACGTCTTTTATATATTCGTTTTTATTCAACAGTATTTCTCCTGCAATTTGCCCAAATATTCCAACCGAAAAAGGCAACTTTGCTTTCTGGACCGCGCTGGCTATTTCCGCGTTGGTTAAAAGATATCCAAGACGGATTCCAGCAAGCCCGAAAGCTTTCGATAACGTTCTAATTATGATAATATTATCGTATTTGTCCAGTAGGGAAATTGCTGTTTTTT
>CAZALG010000058.1:0-9713 GCA_964485935.1 uncultured bacterium
ACTACTACTGGAATGAAGGCATAAGGGGAAAATTAAAATACGATATTAAAAAAATACAAACAAGGTTAGCTCTTGGTGTTAATGTAGAGAAACATTCATCGATGAGCAATATACCGGAGAAAGAAGACGCAAGACCCAATCCGGTCATCATGGAAGGGCATTTAAGATCTTTGAATTTTGAGTTTTCAGTGGGGAAAGATTCTGTTTTACATATCGGCAAACACAGCGAATTAAAAAGAAACAACAGTCCGGCACTCAAGCTTTTTGAAAAGAATTTTTCTTTTAAAGTTGAACACAGTTCGCCGAACATATTTGATTCGGACTATTCGTTTACAAGAGGTGAATTAAGTTTTGGATGGAGATTCAACACTTTCTTAAGAAGACGAATGTTACCAAATACTCTCGATCTGAAACTACTCGCGGGAGCTGTACGTGGTGATCCGCCAATACAAAAACATGTAATGCTATATGGGTCTGCAGGTTCTTTTAGCGAATTCGGAATATTCAGAAGCTTGAGACCTTTACCGCTCGAGGGTGAAAAATATGCCGCCATTTTAGCAGAGCATAATTTTCGTACTTCGCCTTTCGAACTATTAGGGTTAGACTTTATAGCAGATTTAGGATTAGAAATAATTGTGTATGGAGCAGCAGGCAGAACCTGGTTTTCAGAAGAAAAACTAAACGCTTTGAGCTATACCCCCTCATATTATGATGGTTTTACGAGTGAGGTAGGTTTTTCGATAAACAAGGTTATACCTCTTTTCCCATTAGCCCGTCTCGATTTCACATATAACAATCAAAACAAAAATTTTTACATGGGCTTTGGTTTGGCTAAGATGTTTTAAGGTGCCAGTTTCGTGTTTCGAGTTAAAAAACGAATAAGATATTTGTGCTATTCGTGTGATTCTATCTGAAATAAATAAAATATTAAAAAGTAAAAAGCAAAATGACAAATTAAAATGTAAAATTATCTTTTTACCTCTTTAAAGTTGTATAGTTTTTTCGTTTTTGAACTTTGATTTGTAATTTTAAATCTTGATATTTGATTTTTACATTCTATGTAGAGAGTATTTCTTTCAAAAATTTTCCTGTATATGATTTTTTTATCTTCGCGATTTCCTCAGGAGTTCCTTCCCCGATAAGTTTTCCTCCCTCTTCTCCGCCTTCGGGTCCGAGATCGATAATCCAGTCCGCGCATTTTATAACGTCTAAGTTGTGTTCTATAACTACGACCGTGTTTCCCATATCAACGAGACGTTTCAATATCTTGAGCAGCAGACGTATATCATAAGCGTGTAGACCGGTTGTGGGTTCATCAAGAAGGTAAAGAGTCTCACCTGTTGCGATTTTGGAAAGTTCTTTTGCGAGTTTTATTCGCTGTGCTTCACCTCCTGAAAGAGTGGTTGCGGGCTGACCGAGTCTTATATAGCCGAGACCCACATCCTGCAGTAGTTGTAATTTTTGTTTTGCTTTTGGAATTTCATTAAAGAAAGCAAGAGCTTCTGATGCTGTTAAATCGAGAACATCCGCAATGTTTTTATCTTTATACTCCACTTCCAGAGTTTCCTTTTTGTATCTTTTTCCTTTGCAGGATTTGCATGTAACATAAACATCGGAGAGGAAGTGCATCTCTATTTTCTTCTGCCCCTGTCCTCCGCATTCTTCGCATCTACCTCCCTCTACATTAAAAGAGAACCTTCCCTTATTATATCCTCTAACTCTGGACGCGGGGAGTTCCGCAAACAAGTCTCTTATAGGATCGAGTGCCCCCGTATAAGTTGCCGGGTTTGAACGCGGAGTTCTGCCTATTGGACTTTGGTCAATATTTATGACTTTATCGATATTTTCAATTCCTTCGATTCTTTCGTGAGAAAGAGGCAGATATCTCGAGCCGTGAAAAGTTCTGGCGAGCGCCCTGAATAGAATATCGATTAACAGAGTACTTTTCCCGGAGCCCGATACTCCAGTTACACAAACAAAGCAGTTTAAAGGTATTTCAATATTAATATTTTTAAGATTGTTTCCTCTCGCACCCATAATTTTAATGATTTTGTTTTTATTCGTTTTATTCCGCATCATCGGAATTTCAATCTTTGCTTTACCGGAAAGGTATTTGCCTGTTATTGTTTTCCCGTTCTTTTTCAAATCACCAGGAGTACCTTCAAAAACGACCTTTCCCCCTCTTGTTCCGGCTCCTGGGCCAAGGTCTATTACCCAGTCAGCGGATAAAATGCTTTTGAAATCGTGTTCTACCAAAATAACAGTATTCCCTATATCACGCAGGGATTTCAAAGTTTTAATAAGACGCAGTATATCTCTTTCATGAAGCCCTATTGTCGGTTCATCCAGAATGTAAATAATTCCAACCAGACCGGAACCGATTTGAGTCGCAAGATGCACTCTCTGGGCTTCTCCTCCCGCGAGAGTCTGAGTCGACCTTTCCAGAGTTAGATAATCTACACCTACGTCTTCTAAGAAACGTAAACGATGAAGTATTTCTCTTATTAATTCAGCGGCTATTTTTTGTCTTTCGTCATTGAATTTTATTTTTTCTACGAATTGTCTGGCATCAGATATGTTCATTTCTGCTATATCATGGATGTTTCTGCCTTGAATTTTTATGGATAGGGCTTCTTTTCGCAGGCGCGCTCCGTTACATTCCCCACACGGAGTTACCACCATATATTTTTCTATTTCACTTCTTATCCAATCGGACTCGGTATTAAGGTGTCTTCTGTCCAGGTATGGAATTATCCCTTCCCAATCGTATGTACCGAATAGTGTTTTGTTCTTATCTTGTTCTTCTAAATCTTCCCAGGGCATGTTTAAGTCCAAATCATATTTCAATGAAACAGAATTGAGTTCGCGCAGGAGTCTTCCTCTGGGTTCTCCAACGGGAGCTATAGCTCCTTCGAGTATGGATAATGATTTGTTGTGAATAATATTTTCCGGGTCTATTTCCATCTCAGTTCCTATACCCTGACATTTCGGGCAAGCTCCATAAGGAGAGTTAAAAGAGAATAGCCTGGGAGATATTTCCGGATAGCTTACTCCGCAGTCCGGACAGGCAAATTGCGTGGAAAATATCCTGCTTGAATCTTTGTCTATATCTTTTAAAACCAGTATCCCTTCGGTTTCGGAAAGAGCTGTTTCAACAGAATCTGCTATCCTGCTCCTTATTTCTTTTTTAGGCATTATTCTATCTACGACTATTTCGATATTATGCGGTTTGTTCTTATCGAGTTTGGGAATATTTTCAACATCAAAAACTTCTCCGTCTATTATCAATCTAACATATCCTTTTTCTTCGATTCTTTTTAGCTCAGCAGAAAAGGCACCCTTTTTACCTCTGGCAATGGGCGCAAGTATGTAAAGATGTGAGTCCTCAGGGTATGATAAAATTTGAGCAACTATTTCATCAACGGTCTGGGAAGAGATTTCTTTTCCGCAGTTGTAACAGTACGCAGTTCCGGTTCTCGCGAAAAGAACACGAAGATAATCGTATATTTCCGTTACCGTTCCCACCGTGGAACGCGGGTTTTTAGAAAGTTTCCTCTGTTCTATTGAAATTGTGGGAGATAAGTTTGTTATCGATTGAACTTCGGGTTTATCCATTACCCCCAGAAATTGTCTTGCGTAAGCAGATAAAGACTCAACGTATCTTCTCTGACCTTCCGCGTATATAGTATCAAATGCGAGTGAAGATTTGCCCGAACCAGAGATACCGGTTATAATTACCAATTTATCACGCGGTATTTCGACATCTATTCCTTTTAAGTTGTGGACAGACGCTTTCTTGATTTCAATATTTTTTTTCATACTCGGATATTAACCGTGAAACCTCTTTAGGATCTGCTTTACCTTTAGTTTTCTTCATCGCCTGCCCGACGAAGAAACCCGTCAGTTTTTTTTCTCCCTTTTTAAGGCGAGTAAGTTCATCGGGGTTCTCCTTGAAAACCTCCAGCAGAACTTTTTCTAACGCGCCTGAGTCCGATATTTGAACAAGATTTTTTTCTTCTACAATCTGTTTTGGCGTTTTTTTTGTTTCCACCATTTCCTTTAAGACTTCAGCTGCTGCGTTTCTTGAAATCTTACCGCTTAAAACCATTTTTATCATTTCCGCGAAATTCTCCGCAGAAATATCGGGCTCTTCGAGATTTTTGTAATCTCTAAGTATCCATTTGCTTACTTCTATGGGTTCATTAATTATTTCTAAAGTTTTTTCCAGTAACCGAGAAGCTTTGGCGGAATTTGAAATAATTTTTGCTTCAGCTTCAGCAATTCCAAGCCCTATATATCTTTCTATTTTCTTGGCAGGCAATTCCCCCACGGTAGATTTTATTTCATCTATCCATTCTTGAGAAATTATGAGCGGAGGCAAATCCGGTTCCGGAAAATATCTGTAATCAGAAGATTCTTCTTTTGTTCTTGCTTTCCAGGTTTTACCTGTTTCCTCGGAATAATGTATCGTGGCCTGTTCAACCACTCCGCCGCTCCTTAGAATTTCTATTTGCCGTTTAATTTCAGAAGTAAGAGAATTCTTGACCGCTTTAAAAGAATTAAGATTCTTTACTTCGGTTCTTGTTCCGAGCACACCTTCTTTTTTACTAACGGATATATTCGGCTCACATCTAAACTCAGCCCTTGCCATTACAGCGCCGGAAATGTGCTGACTTTGCAATATTTTCTGTAACGTTTTAAGATAAGCAACAGCCATATCCGGAGAATCTATATCGGGTTCCGTGACAATTTCTATTAAAGGTATGCCCGATCTGTTGTAATCGACGAGAGATTTATCTTCCTGGTGTATAGATTTTGCTGATTCTTCTTCGAGATGCACTCTCTTTATTCTTATTTCCCTGCCTTCAACCAGTATTTTTCCCGAAGTTGCTATAGGAAATCTATACTGTGTTATCTGATAACCTTTTGGCAGATCAGGATAAAAGTAATTTTTTCTAGCGAAAATGGATTCCCTGTGAATTGTACAATTTAGAGCAAGACCTGCTTTAACAGCGAGTTCCACAGCCTTTTTGTTTAAGGAAGGAAGAACTCCCGGAAGTCCAAGGCAAATTGAACAGACATTTGTATTGGCGTCTGCTCCAAAACTTACCGGGCAACCGCAGAATAATTTTGTATTTGCCTTAAGCTGAGCGTGAACTTCGATACCTATTGTTGGTTTGTATTCAGCCATTTTTATCTTCCTTTAAAAACCATTTAAAGGGCGCAATTTTCTCTACGAGTCGTACAATGGAAAGAAGATTTTTTTCGTCAAAAGGTCTTCCAATTAACTGATAACCTATGGGAAGTTTCCCTATCATTCCGGCCGGCGCCACTACCGCTGGAATTCCCGCCAGGTTTGCTCCGGCAGTTAAGCGGTCGGGGACATGCATTCTTATAGAGTCATCGGTCCTTTCTCCTATTGGAAAAGCAGTTGTTGGTGTGGCCGGAGTAAGGAGACAATCCACTCCCTTTAGAACCTCATTGAATTCTTCGGTTATTAATCTTCTTATAAGGTCAGCTCTCTCATAGTATTCAGCAATAGCTTCTGAAGAAAGAACAAAAGTCCCAACCAGTATCCTTCTCTTCACTTCCGGAAGAAAACCTTTGTCTCTGCTTTTTCTTATTGTATCATGGAAATCCTCTCCTTTCTCACGCAGCCCGTATCTAACACCGTCGTATCTTGCGAGGTTCGAAGAAGCTTCAGCGTATGAAATTACCTGATAAGTTGGGATAATATAGTTTGTAGTCGGAAGGGATACCGATTTAAAAGTTATGTTTTCTTTCTCTAGTGCTTTTTTGATTTCCATAACTGAGGAATAAACTTCTGAGTCTATTTGTTTGAAGTATTCCTCGGGAATGCCGATTTTTATGTTTTTAGGTCTTTTTTCTAGATTGTGATAATCATCAACTTCTTTATCTGAGGAAGTTGAATCTTTTGGGTCGTATCCTGCTATTACTTCCAGCATAATTTCCACATCCTCTGCATTTCTACCGATAATTCCAATCTGGTCGAGAGAAGAGCCAAAAGCAACCAGACCGTATCTTGAAACTCTGCCGTATGTCGGTTTAAGACCAACCAGTCCACAGTAAGACGCAGGCTGGCGTACCGAACCCCCGGTATCGGAACCGAGCGAAATAACCGCACTTCCGGAAGCCACAGCAACAGCCGAACCACCACTCGAGCCACCCGGAACTTTTGTCGGGTCAAAGGGATTTTTAGTAGGACCATAGAACGATCTTTCAGTGGACGAGCCCATTCCAAACTCATCGAGATTGGTCTTACCTGTAAAAATTCCTCCGTTTTTCTCGATACGTTCGATCACAGTGGCTGAAAAAGGAGGAACAAATCCCTTTAAAACATTAGATGCACAGGTAGTAGGTATACCTTTTATATTTATATTATCTTTAATAGCAATAGGTATACCTTTTAATTTGCCTTCCTTATCTTTCTTTAGTTCTTTTCTGGCAAATTCCTCTGTCACTGTTATATACGCATTCAGGGAAGGATTTATATTTGCGAGGCTTCTCTCAAGCAAACTAAGAGGTGTTATTTCCTGCTTTTTAAATTGTTCCTGATATTCAAGAATCGTCTTCATTTATCATCCTGTTTATTGTAAAATGATTTTTGCTCGGATTTTGTGTGTTTGCCAATACCTCTTTTACAGATAAAGGCATATCTTCCTTATCTTCTCTTAAAGGCAAAGATTCGGCATGGAGGTGGGTTTGGGTGGGAGTTTTTCCCACTTTAACTTCTTGAATCTTTCTAATGTGTTTTATAATTTTATTAAGATCTTCCTGAAGCTTTTTTTCTTCTTCCTTGTCTAACTGAATGTTCGCAAGTTTCGAAAGATGTTTTATGTCAACTTCTTTCACTGGAAAAACCTCCGCTTAATCTTTTTTATCGTTCCGTTAAACGATATTAACAATTTATCTCCGTCCACCACTTCCAATACCCTACCTCTTCCGAATATCGGATGATCCACCCATTCGGCATTGTTTATATTGTCTTTTAAAATATATTGCTTCTTCCTTTTTCTGCCAGGTGTATAATCTTTTGTCGTATCAATAGCCGCGGTTGGGAGTTCCTTTAAAAACGGGGAGGGCACAATACTTTCCCATCCTGCTCCGTGCTTCAGGAAATAAGATAAAAATAGTTTTTTTCTTGCTCTGGTTATCCCGACATAAAAAAGACGGCGCTCTTCCTCTATATTTCCTTCTTTAATGCTTCTGTAATGAGGAAGAAGCCCTTCGCTGATTCCCACTATAAAAACCACTTCGAATTCTAATCCCTTCGTATTATGCAGAGTCATCAAATTAACAGAATCATTCCGACTCCAGCTATCAATGTCGGTTTTTAAACCTACCTCGATTAAATAATCTTCGGGAGCATGGTTCCCTGTGGTTTCAGTATACTCATATACAGCGGAAAGTAATTCCTGGATGTTTTCTATTTTGCTCTCAGATTCTATTGTGTCTTTCTCTTTCAGAATATCGATATAATGGGTCTCTTCTACTATAGCGACAATAAGTTCATCTATACGTTCTATTTTATCAAAGTCTTTTATAAGGTTAACAAAATTCTCTATATTTGGCTCTTGAGTTGCCAGTCGACGCGAAGCTTCCCATAAAGATATATTTTCTTCCCTGGCTACCTTTTCTATTTTTTCTCTTGTTACTTTCCCAATACCTCTTCTCGGCGTATTTAAAATCCTGAAAAAAGAGATTGAATCATTTTTATTTACTATAAATTTCACATAGGATAAAATGTCTTTTATCTCTTTTCTTTGATAGAATTTTACTCCTCCTACGATTACGTACGGAATACTTTCTTTTAATAGTGCATCCTCTATTGCTCTTGATTGCGCGTTTGTTCTGTAAGCAATAAGTATATCCTTTTTGTCGTATTTTTTTAGTTCTTTCTTTAGGAAACTTATAAGCCTCGAGGCCTCTTCTTTTTCCGTAAGAGCTAAAAAGAGAACAATCTTCTCACCCATCTTTTCCTCTGTCCACAAGGTTTTACCTTTCCTAAGGCGGTTGTGTTTCACAACATTTGAGGCGACTTCAAGAATCCTTTTAGTAGATCTATAGTTCCTTTCGAGTTTATAAACTTTTGAATTGGGAAAGTCATCTTCAAAATCGAGAATATTGTTTATATCCGCTCCCCGGAAGCCGTATATGGATTGATCATCATCGCCTACCACAAAGATATCTTTATATTTCTCCGATAATTTTTTTAATATTTGATATTGTGCTGGATTTGTATCCTGATATTCGTCAACCAGTTTGTATCTAAACCTATCATTTAATTTTTTTCTTATCTCTTTGTTGGAATCTAGAAGTGTGTAGAGATTAAATAAGAGATCGTCAAAATCCATCGCGTCATTTGCCTTGAGTTTCCTTTGATATTCCTGATAGATATTCTTAACCAATTCTGTTTTATAATTGTAGGGTTTGAATTCATCTTCATCAATCAATCTGTTTTTAAGGTTTGATATGATACGATGAACATAATAAAAATCGAGTGCTCTTTCTTCTATTCCGGAATCTTTTATAATATTTTTTATCAGGTTGTTTTGGTCATGGGTGTCGTAAATAACAAAATTTTTAGAATATGGTGTTTCGGTGGCAAATTCACGCAGGAGACGAGCACATATAGAGTGAAAAGTCCCCATCCAGATTCCTTTTATAGAACTCCTGCCGAGTGAATATAAACGTTCCTTCATCTCATCAGCTGCCTTATTTGTAAAAGTAACTGCAAGTATATGATAGGGTTTTACATTTTTGTGTTCTAAAAGGTAAGCTATTCTGTAAGTTATAACTCTTGTTTTGCCACTTCCGGCCCCGGCCAGTACCAGAGCGGGGCCGGAAGTGTGCGTAACTGCCTTTCCTTGTTCTTCGTTAAGTTCTTTTTTAAAACTCAATTAAAAAAAATCAAGAAGCCAAGTCTACGTAGCTCTTTCGCTATTCTGTCGAAAGAACTTTAAATTCAATTCTTCTGTTTTGTCTTCTTCCCTCGCGAGTTCCATTTGAAGCTACAGGCTGGTATTCTCCGTATCCCCTTGCTTCCATTCTACTGGCGGATATTCCTCTTTGAATGAGATAATTCATAACTGATTGAGCTCTTCTTTGGGAGAGACCCTGATTGTAGGTTTCGGAACCAACCGAATCTGTATGTCCGCTTATCTCAACTCTCACTTTTTCATTCGCCTTTAAAACCTGTACAACCTGATCTAAGACAGGATATTCTGCTGGAGGAATGACTGCCTGGCCTGAAGCAAAATTAATACCTCTTAAAACAATTACTTCTTCTTTTTCTAACTTTTTAACAAGTTTTACGTTCTTTATAGTAGTTTCACCTTTTTTGATTTCTACGGGGAAAGTTTCCGGAAGATACCCTTCGGCTGAAACACGGACATTATAAGTACCTGCTTCAACTTCCGCCTGGAAAATACCTTTAACCGCATCTGAGACTGCATTATTAAGTTTTGTACCCAGAAATTCTATATTTGCCTGAAGAGGTATTTCTTCTCTGAAAGAACTTACCGTACCCGATAAAACACCTGTTTCTTCTTCTTCTTTTCTTAGAACAGTATTAATGTTTAAAGTTGAAGAAGGTTTCACCGTAATAGTAGCTTCCCTTGAGAGATAGCCCTCTTTAGAAAGCTCTAAATTATAAACGCCCGGGAGAATTTCTATTGTAACCTTCCCGTCCT
>CAZALG010000059.1:0-6588 GCA_964485935.1 uncultured bacterium
GGTTTCGGGATGATATTAAAATAATGGTAGGTGGCGCTCCCCTGACCGACAATTACGCAAAAGAAGTCGGTGCCGATGGGTACTCTCCTGATGCTGCGTCCGCTGTCGATCTTGCAAAAGAATTATTAGGTAAATAGATATAATTATAAAGGTTTAATTCTAATGAAAAGACTCATAGATTTAGTAAATTCTTCTTATTCCGAAAATAGACGTTTGGTTGCTCCTTTGCTTGGTTTTCCGGGTGTTAAAATTTCAGGATCAAGTATAAAGCTTGCCCAGCAGAATCATGAGGAACATTTTAAGGTAGTTGCTTCACTGGTTGATAAATTTAAACCTGATGTTCAGTTTGTTCTTATGGATCTTTCGGTTGAAGCAAATGCTCTTGGTCTGAATACTCTTTTTCCTCCGAATGAATCTGCTACTGTTCTTAAAAAAAATGGTGAATTTGGTGTGAGGGAGTTGGATTCGATTAGAAAGATTGAATTCGATAGTGATGGTAGACTGCTTAGTTATGTTAAGACAATTGAGCTTATGAAACGCAGGCTTACTCCTAGTGTTAAAGTCGGGGCTTATGTCACGGGTCCTTATACTCTGGCAGGTCTTATTATCGGTGCAGAAGAGGCAGGTCTTATGGCTGCCAGGCATCCGGAAAAGCTCGAAGAAATTAGTGTTTTTACAAATGAATGTATAATGAAATATACGAGGCTTCTTCTTTCGGCGGGAGCGGATGCGATTTGTGTACTTGAACCAAGCGGAGTGATGCTTGGCCCTTCACATTTTAAAAAGTTCTCGATGGTAAACGTAAAAAATATCGTTAAACTCTGCCATAAGGCAGATTCAGATTGTATCTACCATGTTTGTGGTAACAGTATTCATCTCATCGAAAAAATGGTGGAATCAGGAGTGGATGGATTGAGTCTTGATTCTAAAGATGTTGGAGTAGATCTTTCCGAAATCGCTAAAAATATACCGAAGAATATAGTTTTAATCGGCAATATGAGCCCGACCAGAACAATCGTTTATGGCAGCCCTGAAGAAGTGAAAGAAGAGGTTAAGGATTTGCTTAAATCTATGGACTCTTTTCCGAATTATGTTTTGAGTACAGGATGTGACCTGCCCCTGGAAACTCCTGTTGATAATATATCAGCATTTATGGAAACCGGACGGAATTATGTTATTTCTGTCTGAGATTTTTCTAATTTAAGTTGAATAGTTTATTCGTTTTTAGGATTAGTGTAAAAACAGGAAGCCAAGTAAAGATTAATGATTAGCAGCAAAACATAAATGATAAGAAAGGATTAAGAAAAAGAAGACTTGCCACTTGATCCCTAATACCTGAACTGTTAACTTGAGCTTCTTCTAATTCTTTTTGTTTTCTTTGTGGTTCAAATTTTTTTTATATTTGAGGGTATTCTGTGTTCTAACTCCTGGTTTCTTAATTCTAACTAAATTTTTACCCTTGACATTCACCGTTAAAAATAGTAGAATAAATTTTATGAAGGCTTGCAAATTGATGATTTTAGGCTACCTCAAGTTTTTTGTTTTTTATTTTAATCTCATCCATATGCTTACCTTAAAATACGGGAAAAAGCAATTGACGTTAATTTGGGGTTTGTATATATTGATTTATTGAAAAGTATTTAATTTTTGATATATTGCTTGAGATTTTTTTAAAAATTTAAGGAGGGAGTAATAAAAATTAATAATACGAGAATTTCGTTAATATCTATGTTTCTTTTTCTGTTTTGTTTGTATGCTCAAATTTTGACGAGGAGGTTTTAACACTATTGTATCTTTATATAAAATATAAGGGGGTGCGTATTATAGGAATGTTTGTCGGGTGTTTTGTATTTCAGAAAACTGTTTTAACTTATTGTTTGTTAAACCATAATGAAAGGAGGTTTTCATGAAAAGGGCGGGAAGAAAATTGTTGTTCAGATGGATTTTATATAGCTTGCTTGGTTTTGTAGCTTTATTTGTAGGCGTCCAGAATTCGAATGCGGCAGTTACCGGAAAGATTGCCGGTTATGTTGTTGACTCAAATACAGGCGAACCTCTACCTGGTGCTAATGTAGTAATGGAGGGTACCCAGAGGGGAGCTGCCTGTGATGTGGATGGTTATTTCTTCATATCAAGATTGAATCCGGGTGATTATGACGTTCAGGCAAGAATGATGGGCTATAGAAGCCTTACGATCACTGGTGTTAAAGTTATATCAGGACATACCACTCCTGTAGACTTCGAGTTAGAAGCAACAGTTGTAAGGGGTGAGGGAGTGACTGTCCAGGCCCAAAGAGAGATTATTAAAGTTGATCTTTCTGCGAGTTCCATCACTGCTGATAGAACTGATATAGAGGCAGTGCCTCTAATTTCGGGTGTTTCAGAATATCTTAACTTACAGGCTGGAGTAGATGGCTGGAGTGTGAGGGGTAGTGGTCTTGAAGATACGAAATTGATGGCGGACGGCTTAATACTTGTTGACCAGAGAGTCAACGAACCCATCCTTATGCCCAATATTAGCGAAATAAAAGAGCTTAGTTTAATAAAGGGAGGGATGAACGCAGAATTTTCGAATGTTAGAGCAGGTGTTATAAATGTGATTACGAGGGAGGGTTCTCCCAACAAATACGAAGGTACCGTTGAATTCAGGTTTACCCCTGCTTATCAAAAGCATAATGGTCCATCTATCTTTGATCCCGAAAATTATTATAATGAAATATATTTCCATAATAAGTTAGATACGGGTGTTCAGTGGAATGTAGACTTTTTTTCAGAAGAAACTCTTGGTCTTGATACAGTTGTCAGATTAGATAGTGTCTGCTGGAAAGGTCCGAATTATGTTTGGGGAGATCCTCAAAGTCCGTTTTATGATACAGTTAAGTGGAAAAGCTGTTACAGCCCCGAATGGAAGGGATGGCTCTCAGACGCTTCGGGCAAGCGCATAACACCCGAGGGCCTTCGGGATCTGTTGCTCTGGAGACGCAGGATTGATCCTACGGGAGACACTCTCTATCGTCATTACTTAGGCACCCCAGATTCTCTATTTTATCTAGACAGCCGTTTACCCCGACCAGATTCTCTCTTTTCTATTTACAGTAATGATTCTATGTATGTTCCAATATGGGATATAACAGTGGAAGATGGTGATACAACTTATGAGTTGACAGGTTTTACTAGAGAGCCTTATACGATACCTGAAGACCAACCGAGGATAGGTGGCTACGGTGATAAGCCGGATTGGACGATGGATGCAGGTTTTGGAGGTCCTGTTCCCATATTGGGTCAGTATTTAGGTGATATGACCTTTTACACTTCATATCGTGACCACCGTGAGGCGTTTCCACTTCCCGATAGCAGAGATTATTACCGTGAGCGTCAAGTGAGTTTGAAACTAACGTCTCGTTTTTATAATGGTAATATAAAAATTAGTGCGATAGGACGGTATGGGATTACCAATACTCTTTCTCCGTGGTCTACTGGTGAAATAGTTGGTTCATCCACAGTAGCAGATATCGGACAGGTTTACCTTAGAAATGCTTTTGATATGATTTCGCCAAGAGGAACATGGCAGGGAATATACCACGGAAGTGATAAACTCAGGACAAGAAACATCTCGGGCGTTTTCAATTTGTATTCGTTAACTCCTTTTGATATTAAATCGAGAATGTACGGTTTATCCCTTCAGCATGCGTTGAGTGAGAACACTTTTTATGATGTAAAGTTGACTTATGTAAAGAGTAACAATGAAGCAAATTTCTATTATGATGTTCCGGGAAGAATGAACGATACGGTTTTGATATGGTTTGGTGAAATGTTTGATGGTGAGGAAGATTATATTACAAATAGAAGCTTTTTGGCTGATTATACGGGCGATAATATTCCGTATGGATTTCCTAACCCGGACTTTGAAATTGCCCGTATTGTTGGAACGGAATTATCGGAATGGGGTCCAGCTCATATGTGCGGAAGCTTTAATCACTCCTGGGCTCAAACTTATAATGCCCGCATCGATTTTACTTCCCAGATAAATAAGTACAACGAGATAAAGACGGGTCTTGAAATTAACTATGATGAAATATATGAAGATTATGTAATAAATGAAGGTTTCTCATGGAGTGATCCGGGAGAGGAGCATGAAGGGAATGTTTATGTTACTCAATATGATGCGAAACCGATTTTGGGTGGCGTTTATCTTCAGGACAAGATTGAATACGAAGGGATGTTCGCGAATCTAGGATTAAGAGTTGATTATTCGGACCCGAATACCGAATGGCCAAGCAGAGACAATCCTTATTCTGACTTTTATACATCCGCAATGAAAGGCCAGTTGTTTGATCAGGATTCTATGATAGAAGATGTGCCAGCTATTTTGAAGTTGAGCCCCCGCGTTGGGATTTCCTTCCCCATATTAGAGAAAAGTAAGCTATTCTTCAATTATGGGCATTTTTACTCCCTTGCTCCAAACAAGAATCGCTTTCTGATTGGCTGGGGCAGGCCGGCGGAGCCTATTAAATACCTGGGAAATCCGTACATAGATTTGGCGAGGACAATTTCTTATGAGGTTGGTTTTGAGAGTAATATTGCCAACCAGTTCCTGGCTAGAGTTACTGGTTACTATAAGGATATGGATAATGAGTTTGGTGAGGTTGGATATGCAAATGAGAAAGGCTCCCCCGATCTTAACTATACGACATATGAGAACTTAAAATATAGTGATACAAGGGGTTTTGAGCTCGAGTTACGAAAACAGCAGGGAAGATTCTTTTCCGGCTGGGTTATTTATGATTATAGAGTGACGAGTACTGGATATCTCGGAAAACAGAATCACTATAAGGTTATAGCAGATGAATTGACATCAGGATTTTATGATCCCGAACAAACAGAACCCGTACCTCAACCTGTGTGGAGAGCGCAAGCGACCTTTAAAACGCCTCTGGATTGGGGAATATTTTTAGGGGGGTATAATCTTTCCTTATTATATAGCTGGAGAGCGGGTAGATATGAAACCTGGAATCCTTTCCCGGGACAGACGGGATTAGTTCAATATCAGGTTCAGAACAATATCCAGTGGGAGAGCGAGAAAAACCTGGATCTGAGTCTTAGCAAGAATATTTCGGTCGCGGGAACCGCCCTCACTTTGTTTATGGATATTCACAATGTTTTTGATTGGCAGGAACTCTCTTCGCAGGCTTTCGATGGCGATAGAGATAAGTATATTAGATCACTTCATCTTGAGATGTTTGGAGAAGAACCTTATGCAAGCGCGGGAATAGGTAATGCACCTGCAGATGGTGAAGAACCGGACCGTCTTGGGGTGGATTTAAGAAGCGATGAAAAACCATATATAAATGACCCGAATAGAGATTTTTTGATGTATTTAGATCCCAGATACGTGCAGTTCGGTGTAAGGTTCTCTTTTTAGAAAAGGAGGTTATTTAAAATGAAACAAAGAAAGTTGATTATATTCTTACTTTTATTGTTTGTCGCAGATATCGCGTATGCGGCGAAGATGAAGAGGATTGATGTGGGTAAACTGCAAGCTAAAATTTTTGATGATGGTATTCAGAGTGCTACCAATCTGCCGATGACTCACTGTAAATACAAAAGAGGTTACTTTAATGTCGCCTGGGATGATGAAGAGACTAATACTTATTATCCAGGTGGATTTCTACGCCAGGCTGGCATTCTTGTGGGAAATAGAAACTGGACAGATACAACAGGTCAAATTTGGCCTTATCATGTTACCGGGCATAGCCCTGGTTCTTCTACCTTGAATAACAACATTTATCAATTCAATGTTCCGGATGAGGCAGGGGTTCCCATAAGAAGGATTTTTGCTTATCCTCCACCACAAGTAATAGTTAATGGACTGCATTGCGAGCCAGCATGGGGTTCGCTTGGAGATGAGGTGGCTCCGGAGAAAATATGGGGGACTGCCGATGTTATGCTTGAATGTCACTGGAGGCTTTCCAATGGTATGGATGTTTACCAGAGGAATCTCGCCTGGAGCCAGCCGGACCTCGATGATGTTGTTTTCTGGGATTTAACATTTGTAAATACTGGTAATACGGATAGGGATGATGAGATTGAACTACCAGATCAAACGTTAGATTCGGTTGTTATCTTTAGACATTACGACGCTATGCCGAACGGAGGACTTTATCCTTTTGGTACTTGGGCGGGAGTGACGGAGGATGATAACACTAGGCTTTCCTATCCCTTGGGCCACGATTCTCTCCGCATCAATTATCTTGCTCTTGCAAGAAAAGCAGATCATACTCACGATTCTTACGGTGACAAATGTGAAAAAGATTGGGGAGGCGAAGTGAACCTCGAGGACGGATGCGGTTGGACCGGTCATGTGATTTTATTTGCTCCGAGAAATACGCAAGTTCAGCAGACGCATCCTCTTGTGGACTTTGCCGCAAGTAACGACCCTGCCCAACCAAGTATGCACAGCACAATAGAAGGTGGTTATGCTTGTTATGATGTGGAGGATTTGCAGGATACTACAGACCACAGGAAGACTTATAGGATTATGAGGAAGGGAATCCATGGTTATGAAGATACTACGATCTCAGAATGTGA
>CAZALG010000059.1:6598-9469 GCA_964485935.1 uncultured bacterium
TAATGTATACGATACCACTGCGATGGGTGCTAAGACTTATTATGACCAGCCCCAGGATAGGATGGGAGAGTCGGATCTTAGCCGCGGAAAAATTTTACCAAGAGATTGGGATTTTTACACTTTCTCCACCACCCCGAAATTCTCCATAGGTCCTTACAATATGGAGTATTTAGACACTTTAAGATTCGTCTTTGCAGTTGTAGCAGGTGCTGTAGATCGAAGAACCACCTACTTACTAAGTGAAGCGAGGGCTGATGGAGAAGCCCGTAATTTCCAGTGGGTTGCCGGAATGGATTCAGCTACAATTCGACAGGAATATGAGAGTAGAGATCCTATAGCTGAATTATACGGAGACGAGGTGTTTATGGGTGGCGGATTAAATGAAATTGCCACGGATTATGTGATTTCGACCGGCAAGGATTCCCTATTATACAACGGAATGGCAGCTCGACGGGCTTTTAATAATAACTATAATTTTCCCACTTCACCTGCTCCTCCTTCGATTTTTGAGGTTGAGTCGCGAGACGATATGATTGCACTAAACTGGAGTTATGAGGCTGGCTATGAACCTCCTGACCTTGCAGGTTTTAAAATCTACCGGGCTGTAGGCGCAACCCTTTACGAGAGAGCAGGAGAGGCAGTTACGGGGGAATTTAGATTCGTTGATTCAGTAGCTTCTGATGACAGGAGTTATGCTGATACTGAGGGTATTGTAAGAGGTTATGATTATTACTACTGTATTACAGCAGTGAGCACTACTGGAAACGAAAGTGGAAAGTGGATGGCGATGACCATTGAGCCATTTTCTGCAAATTTGTTAGACCCGGTAGAAGCGACTCTTAACTCATGCCGTGTTGTCCCAAATCCCCTGAACGTTAGAGATCCAAAACAGCATTTTATAGATGACCCAAATAAAATAACATTTCGTAGGTTAACAGAAAAATGCACAATCAGGATTTTCACCGAGTCAGGAGAGCTGGTAAAAACTCTGGAGCATAATGGTGGTGGGACCGAATTCTGGAAGATAATAGAAGAAGGTGGGATGTATACGACTACAGTTAACAACCAGAGACCGGCAAGTGGTCTTTATATAGCTCATATACAGGATGAATCAGGCGAAAGCGTCTTCCGTAAGTTTGTAATTATTAGATAAGGGGGAGGAAAGATGAAGAAATTTATTGTTTTAATATCTTTAATAATGTTTGTTTTTTCGATCGCTTCTTACTCTCAAGATAAGGTTGCCCAGACAGGCGTCAAGATGCTTGATGTAGGTGCGGGAGCCAGGGCTTGCGGAATGGGACAAGCTTATACTGTGGTAGGGCAGGATGCTGACGCTCTTTTCTATAATCCCTCCTGTATAGGTGAAATCGACGAACGTTTTGATCTATCAGTAGGTATGACCCAGTGGTTTGCCGATATTAATTACGGTTATCTAGCGTTAGTTTTTAATACTGGAGTATGGGGAAATTTCGGCATTAGTGTGATGGTACCTGATTATGGAGAAATTTACGGTACAGAGATTGATACCCTTGCTGGATTAGGTTTTGTAGAAACCGGTCTGCTAGATGTAAACTCATATTGTGTAGGGTTTGCTTATGCCAGAGAATTTACCGATAAGTTTACGGTCGGAGCTCAGGTTAAATATGTTATGCAGAAGCTGGATGAAAGTGCGGAACCTGGAGATCCTACGGTAATGAGAGATAACGTGATTAGTACTTTCTCTTATGACTTTGGTCTCCTTTTTTATCCTGGTTTTAAGAGTTTTGCATTCGGAATGTCTGTGCGTAATTTTTCTCCCAGAGTAAAATATGAAATGATTGGATTTGAGTTACCTTTGACTTTTGCGTTAGGTGTAGGTCTTGATTTAATGGATTTCCTCGGAGAATATCCTGATTATTCATTTAATATTGCGGCAGAGATGTTGCACCCCAGGGACTGGCAAGAAGAATACCATGTAGGAGGAGAGTTTGGAATTCATGACATAATTTTCTTGCGAGCGGGATATAAATTCGGATATGCCCAGGAGGGTTTAAATGCTGGGCTCGGAATTAATTACGCAGGAGTCAGGGTTGATTATTCCTACAGTCAATTCGATCTGTTTGACAACATGGTAAATAGAGTTTCTATAGGAATGGCGTTTTAGCGGATTTCAATCAGTCGCCTGAAGAAATATAAAAGTTTTAAACTTAGGGATAATAATTTCCCTCAAGGATGGATTAAGTTTTTGTTAAATCTAAAGGAGTGATAAATGGGTTCTGACACAAAGAATGTACCTATAGTGGAGAGGGTTGGTTATGCTCTGGGTGATACCGCTTCGAATTTGTTTTTTCAAACGTTTATTCTGTTTATAACTTTCTTTTACACGGACGTTTTCGGTATCTCCGCCAAAGCTGTTGGAACCATGTTTTTGATCACCAAGATATGGGATGCGGTGAACGATCCAATGATGGGTCTGATTGCAGACCGTACGAAGACTCGATGGGGTAAATTTCGTCCCTACCTCCTCTGGTTTGCCATACCGTTTGGTTTAATTGGAGTATTGACTTTTACTACTCCTAATCTCAGTGTGGGTGGTAAACTCGTTTACGCTTATATTACATATACATTATTGATGATGCTTTATACGATTGTAAATGTACCGTATTCGGCTTTAATGGGTGTCATCTCATCCAATGCGAGAGTTCGGACTGTCGTTTCGCAGTTTCGTTTTGTAGCCGCTTTTTTTGGAGGACTTATCGTTCAATACTCAGCCCTGCGTATGGTTCAGAGGTTCGGAGCGGGTAATGATGCTTTGGGCTGGCAACGGGCAATGATTGTTCTTTCCTCTTTGGCGGTTATTCTTTTATTTATTACTTTTGCGTCAACGAAAGA
>CAZALG010000060.1:0-9436 GCA_964485935.1 uncultured bacterium
CGAGGAAAGAAACCTTAACCTCGAAATACCCGAACAAAAATCCATCAACCTCGAAATAGGGGGCAATATTTCTTTAGAAAATCTTCTTCTTTCTCTGGAAAACGGTGGCATAATCCGAAGAAATCGTGTTTATGAAGAAGGAGAATACGTAAATCGCGGAGGAATAGTTGATATCTGGACTTTAAACAACAAAAATCCTCTCAGGATCGAGTTAGAAGGGGAAACAATAGCATCCCTTAGATTTTTCAACCCCAGCGATCAATTATCTATCGAAAGAACAAAAAATGCAGTATTATTGATTAAAAAAGGGACGGAAAAACCTTTAGGAGAAATACTCGGAGAATTCTTCAAAATAGGGTCAGAAACAAAAGATTTCAAAGCGGACGTAAAACTAAGTTCCACCGGAATTTCTATTCCGTTTACTCCTGCATTCTCTTTCCATAGGAATCTCGAACATTTCAGAGGCGAGTTAAAAGCTCTCAAAGATTATCGTATCTTCATTGCCGCAGGCACCCCCGGTGAAATACACCGGCTTCGTGATTTATTTGATATCGAATTTCCAGAAATCGAATATTTAGATATTTACTTATCAAAAGGGTTTATCATAGACAAAGCAAAAATTGCAGTTTTTACTGAATCTGACATTTTCGGAGCTCTACGTGCTAGACACAAAATAAAAAAAGAAGAAATTCCTGCAGGGGTTGAAAGAGAATTTAGTCGCGGAAATTACATTGTACATGAAGATTTTGGTATAGGCCGTTTTGAAGGCCTTCAAATTGTTGATATAGACAGGAGAAAAAGGGAATGCCTGGTTGTTGAATATAAAAACAGAAGCAGAGTGCTCGTTCCGGTAGAAAAATCTAATTTGCTCACTCAATATATATCCGGAGGAGAAAAGGAACCGGTGCTTTCAGACCTTTCAAAAAACAAATGGGAAACAAAAAAGAGAAAAGTAAAAAAGGAATTAGAGAAGTATGCACAGAGTCTTCTTCTGCTTTACGCAAAAAGAAGGGTTGCCGAAGGATACTCTTACTCCAAGGACAATTCTTTAATTAGAGAACTGGAACTGGCGTTCCCCTTTCAGGAAACAACAGACCAGGAAGAAGCCATAGAGAAAGTTTATGATGATATGGAAAAAGAAAAACCAATGGATAGACTACTCTGCGGTGAAGTCGGTTTTGGTAAAACCGAAGTTGCTCTTCGTACTGCGTTTAAGGCTGCGATTGAATCCAAACAGTCGGCAGTTCTCTCCCCAACAACTCTTCTTGCAGAACAACATTACCGAACTTTCAAAGAAAGGCTCAAGGATTTTCCCGTAAATATTGAATTGCTTTCAAGATTTACAAAAAAAAGACAGAAAAAAATACTGGAAAAAATAAAATCCGGCAAATGCGATATAGTCATAGGTACACACATGCTCCTCAACAAAAAAACCGATTTCAAGGATCTAGGAGTTCTGATAATCGATGAGGAACAACGCTTCGGAGTCAAACAGAAAGAAAAAATAAAAGAGTTGCGTACCAATATTGATATTCTTTCAATGAGTGCAACTCCCATACCCCGGACGCTGCAGTTTTCACTGCTTGGAATAAGAGACCTTTCCGTCATACAGACTCCACCCCTTGGAAGAAGAGGCGTGGTAACAAACGTAATTCATTGGGATGAGAAAAAAATTAAAGACGCTATACTAAGAGAAACAGAAAGAGGCGGACAGGTTTTTTTTGTACACAATAGAGTCTCCAGTATAGAATCAGTTAAAACAAAACTGGAAAAAACCGTTCCTGAGATACGAATTGTCGTAGGTCACGGTCAGCTATCGACAGAAAAATTAGAAAAGAGAATGACCGATTTTCTAAATCATGAATATGACCTCTTACTTTCAACCGCCATAATAGAATCGGGCCTCGATTTGCCAAATGTCAATACTATAATAATCGACAAAGCCGAAAATTTCGGCCTAGCAGATTTACACCAATTAAGGGGTAGAGTCGGGCACTCACTGAGACAGGGCTTCTGCTATCTAATTGTATCTAAGGGATTAAAGGGCAGAGCAAAAGAGAGAATATCGACAATTAAAACATACTCCCAGTTAGGCTCCGGTTTTAAAATATCACTTAAGGATTTGGAAATAAGGGGAGCCGGTGAAATTTTAGGCAAGGAACAACACGGCCATATAGCAACCATTGGATATAAATTATATCTAAAAATATTAAATGAGACAATCAAGAAAGCCAAGGGCGAAGAAATAATAGAGAAACAGGAAGCGGAGGTTTCCTTACAGGGCTCTTTCTATATTCCCAAAAACTACATTTCTGAAGAAGAGGAGAGAATTGAATTATACAGAAAAATTTCATCCGCCGGGTCCCTTACCGAAGTTCAAAGAATAAAAAATGAAATAAAAGACAGATTTGGGGAAATTCCGTTAAATGTAAAACGAATATTAAAATGGGCAAAAATAAAAATTCTGGCCGAAGCCGCCTGTATCACAAAAGTAGATGAAGGAATAAAATATTTCTCCTGCGAAATACAAAAAACTATGGACAGAACTCAAATAGAAAAACTTGTATCAACCATAGACGGAATCAAATTTTCTTATAAGGAGAAAAGCCTGACTATTTTGGTACCACGTGATTCTATTTTTGAATTTCTTGAAACCTTTAAAACTTAACCACGAGATTTCACAAGATTAATTCAAGATTTTTTTGTTTTTGTGACCTGTGCCTTATAACAAGTAAATATATATCCCAAAACCTCGTATGTCATACTCTGCATTATTACTATTAGCCGCCCAATGGCTACGCATTGTCTACAATACTCAGAACATACGTTTTGGAATTCTCACCATTTTCCGAGGTAACTACGATGTTCACGACGAAATTCGGTGGAGACGTATGAACCTGAATCTCTTCTCCTGACTCTACAGGCTCTACATTGACTTGAATCGTTGCCGCACCATTCTCGGCTGTCACCGTAAGATAGAAACTTCGAGGGTACGCATCGAAACTAACCAAATATTCCATAACCTCGGGCGAAAAAGGAGGAGAAAAATTTGCCCCCTCTTCATTAAACATAACAATAATCGAATTCAGGTCAGCGTTTTCCTCTAAGGAATCGCCTGTATCGAACACACTGCACGACATTGACATAAAGATTATAACTAAACAAAGACTATTCCATTTCATAATATAACAATCACCTCCTTCCTTGCTTTTTTAGATAGGGGGTTTTTTTGATTTAGTTCCCTTAAAGATAATTAGTCCCAGGTTAAATCAATTTCACTCACTGGATCACCTCGACATAAAGACTTAACTACATTGAAATTGACATTCCTGTATTCGCAGATTTCAAGCGTTTTTTCTATCCAGCCTAAAATTCTCATTTCCACTATTATATCCATTTCAGAAAATTCGGTTATTTTTAATATCGTTTTTCTCTCACTTATATCATCTATTCTTATTGAACTTGGCTTATATTAAGTAGAGAAAATCTGCGAAGCACGTTTTGTTAACGCACCGGGTGTCGTAACCCTCCCATAAGCTTTATAAAAGTCTTTGAGAGCGTATTCGGCGCTAAATAGCCCTACTTCCCATGCGCCTTTTGGATCTTTTTTGTAAAAAAGGTCACACATTTTTCTGGTAGGTTCAGTAAATATTGTTTTCAAGGGAAACCATGAAGTTATGAGGACTTTACTTTTATATTCTTTTTTTGCCTCCTCTGAGAGTGACTCAAGCCAAATATTAAGATTCTTTATACCTAAATTACTTTTTATGAATTTAGGCAGAACAACAACTGCGCTTCCCTTCACTTCCATTTATTTTCCCTTCTTAATAATATTATACGAATTTTATAGAGCAAGTCAATATATGTTTGACTGCTTTTTATATTAAAAAAACCTCTTTACTTTCAAAAAATTTATTGTAGATTATAAATTAAGAGTAAGGAGGATGATATGGCAAAATCTTTTAAAACAATTTCTAAAAATAAAGGGCTTAGCCCCGGTACCGTGGTTTATATTGGGGAAGAAAAAACTGCCGAGGTTAGGATCTCAGTAATCGATTATAATAAAAACGAGTTTATTAAAAGGGAAGGAGTGAAGGCGGAAGATTGTTTTCCCTTTAAGGATAAAGATTCGATTACCTGGATAAATATCGATGGAGTTCACAATACCGATATAATTGAGGATATAGGAGGATACTTCGGCTTACATCCTCTCGTTATGGAAGATATAGGAAATACAACTCAACGTCCTAAAGTAGAAGATTTTGATAAACACATATTTGTTGTAATAAAAATGATATATTATGATAACAAAGGTGAAGAACTTGAGGTTGAACAGGTGAGTTTGATACTGGGCAGAAATTTCGTTATTTCTTTTCAGGAAAGAGAAGGAGACGTTTTTGATGCGGTTAGAGAAAGAATAGAGAAAGCAAAGGGACGTATAAGAAAGATGAGAAGCGATTATCTTCTTTACAGTTTAATAGATGCAGTGGTGGACAACTATTTTTCTGTGCTTGAAAGAATGGGTGACCGAATCGAAGAATTAGAAGAAGATATTGTTGAGCAAACAACTCCGGAGTCTTTACACAATATCCATAAATCAAAAAAAGATATGATATTACTTCGTAGATCTGTCTGGCCTTTGAGAGAAGTGGTGAATTCTCTTGCCAGGGAAAAGAGCGTGCTTATTTCGGAAAATGTACTTATATATTTTAGAGATATTTACGACCATACAATTCAGGTTATTGATACTGTGGAAACTTTCCGTGATATGCTTTCCGGCTTACACGATACTTATCTTTCAAGCATAAGTAATAAAATGAATGAGATTATGAAAGTATTAACCATGTTTGCTTCGATTTTTATCCCTTTAACTTTTATTGCCGGTGTTTACGGCATGAATTTTTCTTTCATGCCCGAGCTTAGATGGCAGTGGGGTTATTTCTCTGTATGGGGAGTCATTATTATTGTTGGCGTATCAATGTTATTTTATTTTAAACGGAAAAAATGGTTGTGATTTTAGTTAAACTTTCATATTGTTAATAAAAAAAAGGTTCTTTTCTCCGAAAGAACCTCAAGTCTATAATACTGAAATAACAACGTTTCGAAAAAAGTCAAGGGCGAAAAAGAAAAAAAGCTGGTTTTTGATTTAAGCCTTTTATTATCAATGTATTAAGTTTTTGCTACTTTAGGGTTTTTTTTGTCTTTTTTAGGCTCAAAACATAAAAATTATTATTATTTACATATTTATGGAACCTTATTAAATTTAACTGGGTCTTATTTTTTAAACATGAAGTGGAAAAATCGAACTTTATCAGTTGTGATTTTACTGGTACTTTTGGCGGGAACAGTAGGATGTCCTATGATGATGGGTCCTCCTGGTGGAATGGTAAGAGACATACCCATGAAAAATTTTACGAAACCTTTTAGTGTCGTCTATCAAATAGACTATGATGAAGAATCGTTCCCTTATATTACAATATATTACAACGTTCCTTATTCGGGAATAACCTTTTTAAAAGGTGGCTCACTATATTATGCTTCATTCAGTTTAAACGTAAATATTAAACATGAAGGAGAAACAATTGTAAATAAAAGCATTACAGAAGTTTTTCAGACGAATGATTATTCTAAAACCGTTTCAGGGGAAAAGTCTTTTTTTGGAACTTTCAAAGAAAACATCTCTACTGGTAAAAATGAAATACTTTTAATGTTAATGGATAAAAATTCTGATAGAAGATATGTGTGGAAACGGGAGGTTTTGGCTTCGGGAGCTTCGGATACTTTAAGGCAGGATTGATGTTTTATAAAATTTTAAGATTCTGCAGAAAAATTATAGACGATATTATCTGGAAATTTTACGCCGATATACATTTAAGAGATATATTGACCCAAATCGGAGAATACAAGAAAAAAAATTGAACCACCGAGATATTAGGCTATCCGCTGACCGCATTCCGCTTTCCGCAAAAACATTTTAAAAGAAAAGTGTAGGTTTAAAGCTGTTAGCTGTGAGCGGTAAGCCGTACGCGGATTCTCTTATCTAAGACCTTAGCTGCAGCCGCGGTTCTCCCCATTCTTTAAGGTATCTTTCGAAAGTTTCTTTTATCTCGGGATTGTCCGTCTTAACTTCCATGTTTCGTATTTTATTTTCGTATATTTTACCCCAGAGCCCTACAACAAGGGTTATTACCCCAAATAGGAATAATATAAGGGCTGCCTCTTTGAATAATTGATTCAGTGCCAGAACTCCTAAAATAATGATCAGCAGGATAAAGAAAACAATATAGTATACTGCAAGTTTCATGTTTAGATTGATAACTTTTTTAATTGTTTCCAAGTCATTCATAGACATAATTATACCATTCGTTTCTTTTAATGCCGCTTTTATTTTTAAAACCGCATAGAAATGAAAAATTAGTGCGATACCCACTGAACAGCCGAGTATAATCAAGGAAATTTGAAACATAAAACCTCCTTATTGGTATTTAATTGTAAATAAAAAGTTTCATTATGTCAAGATTGCTTATTTAACACCAATCCACAAAAAAGTTATTAAACCACGAAATACACTAACACCCACCACCCCCATTTATTTTGTATTAAAAAAACACACGAAAAAACCAAATTTCACCACAGAACGGATAAACAAAATAAAAATCTCTGTGTTCTCTGTGGTAAATTTTTGGACTGGGGTAGCGGGGGGTACCTTGACTTTTTATTTTTAAAGTATTAAAATGAATTTCATGTTTAATTACGGAAAAAGGGAGGAATATTGAAAAACCTTATTACTTTACGAATAACTTTAAAAAGTATTTTTTTAACAGCATTCATGTTTTTTTGTTTCTCATCCTGCAAAAAATCCAACAGAGGGCTTTCCGAAAATCTTATCCAGAAAGTTGAAAAAGGTAATAAATTAGATGTAGAATTGGTTTTTGAATCCACCGATCCGCTTGTGGCTGTAGATTCGGATAAAGAAGGGAATTTTTATCTTGCCAGTTATAATGGAGAGATTTTTAAGATCTCCAAAGACGGAAAAACCGATACGATATATTCTGGGATCGAATACTGCGGCTTTAGCCTAACATCTCTCACAGCCTTGCCAGAAGGAGATTTAATTATCAATGATTGTGTGAATGATAAAGATGT
This sequence comes from uncultured bacterium, assembly GCA_964485935.1. Lineage (GTDB taxonomy): Bacteria > Hydrothermota > UBA3072 > UBA3072 > UBA3072 > JAFGHJ01. The sequence continues at coordinate 7,147 of CAZALG010000060.1, forward strand.
ATTATTTAGAATAAATAAGAATGGCGGCAGGAGTCAATTTGCCGAGGTAAAGAGCAATTTGCTTTCTTTAACTTCCGACAATTCCGGAAGAGTTTATGTAGGAGGCTGGGTTAGCGAAGGCAATCTAACCGTAAATTTCAACCCCAATCATTTATCGGCAGCGGAATATATTGCCGGAAAGATTTCAGTAATCGATAAGAATGGAGATGTTACGGAAATATATGAAGGTGGTTTGCCGATGTGTATAAGGTTTGATGAATCGAGAAAATTAAACGCTGCAATTTGGGGTAAAAAGGGCAACTTTGAGGCAGAAGAGAAAAGTTATTCTGTTGCCGACCTTCGCCATATGTTCTGGGTTACTTTAACTGAAGACTCAAAAATAGTATCTATTGACCGGGAGAAAGAGATAAATACAGGTAACTTGAAGTCAATTTCGGCGTTTGAGTTCCTCGGTGATGGTTCACTTGTTGTTCAGGCTATACCTGAAGTTGGAGGAGCAGGGCTCTATCTTTTGAAGGAAGGGACTGACCCGATAGAACTTACATTTAAAGAGGAAAAGATCGACCATAGCATAACCGGTCTTGAAGTTTCAAATGGAAACTTGTATTTTATAAATGTGAATGGGAAGCTTTATAAAGTAAAATAGTATATGTTAGTATTTAATTAAATCGTATTATAACAGTAGATTTCTTGTTTTAACAGTGTATAATATATATTATGCGTAATATTATGAAAAGATTTTTAAAAAAAGTAATAATATCTTTTTTTCTGATAATTTTTTTGTTATATCTTTTTGCTGTCATTAAACCTTTTCAAAAGGCTGTTCTAAATTTCTTTTTGAAATCATTTGAAAAAAAACAAGGAATTCAGGTGACTTTTGATGACGTTAGCGGAAATCTTTTTCGCCGTTTGAGTTTTAAAGATATTAAAATTGATGAATTTGCCGAAGTATCAGAATTTGACATTGCTTATAATATCTTTAATTTGATAGGGAAAGAGAAAAGAATATCTACTATTTATATAAAGAAACCCGTTGTAAATATCGATGAAGCTTTGAAGTTGAATTTGGGTGGAGAAGGAGAAAGAGCTTTTATTATGGTAGATTCTTTTGTTATAGACTCAAGCGTTGTCAATTATAAAGATTTTACTTTGCCATTTTCCTTGTTTATGAAAGTGCAAGATAATAGTATTGAAATTAAAAGATTTTCTTTAGATTATCCGGGTTCAAATTTTCTTTTTGCCGGGGATTACAAATTAGACGGGGAGTTTGATTTTTCTCATAAGTTCGATTTGAATTTAATTGAGCTTGCAAAAATAGAAGGCACTTTATCTTCGGAAGGAAAGTTGGGGGGTACCGGTAAGAAACCGGTTGGTTCGGGAGATATATCTTTTTCCTCTAATCGCTTTGGCGAAATGTCGATGAATTATGAGGTAAAAGACAGTAATATATATCTTCAGGATATAAATGTTTTCAATAAAAAAATTTCTTTAACGGGAAGTGCAGAGCTTAATTTTAGAAAAAAAGTAGGTGATTTCTCTTTGTCTTTAACGGGCACAAATCAAAAAGTTAATATCAATGGAAATTTTAACAAAAAAGCCGTTGTTACTAATTTACAAGGAAAAGAAATCAGTGCTATATTGGAATGTAGTTTGGGAGACACAATAAACCTTAATCTTAAGGGTAAATATAAAAATTCTCCATTAAATATGGAGTTATCCTATGTATCCAAGAATTTAAAGGGAAATATTTTAATGCCGTTTTTTCCTGTAAGCGAAGATGTTTCATTGGAACAGATAGCAGGAGATTTCGACATAAAAATAAGAAAAAAATCGGTTAATGGTAAAACCAATCTCAATGTTAAAAGAATACTTTTTCGTTCCGAAGAGATTGGAGGGCTAAATATTTTTTCCGATTTTAAAGAAAATAAGGCAATATTAAAAACCGCAGGTCTAATTAAAGGGGAAGGAGAATTTCAGCTTGAAAGACCCACTCTTTTTTTCTTTAATTTCAGTATGAAAGATTTTAATATGAACGTTTTTCTTCCGGAAGGGGATTGCAAAACAGATTTTTCAGGAAAAGTAAAAGGAGATCTTTTAAAGCCGCGGGATATTTCGTTTTCTTTGTATATAGAAAATTTCGAGTCAAGGTTTAGAGAATATAGTATACGTTCAGTGGAAAAAATTCATATTAAATATTTGTATCCTGATGTTTCGTTTTCTCCTTCTGTAATTTCGGTTAATGAATCTAAATTAAATTTTTCCGGAGAAATTCCAATATTAGAAAATAGAG
>CAZALG010000061.1:0-9379 GCA_964485935.1 uncultured bacterium
GGACTTGAGAAGTTGCTTTATTTGGCAATAAAAATAATACATATAAAGTTATACAAAAAGATAATTTTGATTTCATTATAATTCTTTCTAATTACTGATACATATTCTTCTCAACCAGGGGTTTTAAAATCTTAACGACATTTGAAATCTCATCCAGATTCGAATACTTCAAATCATTTATAACATTCTTTTCGTAAGGCATTTCATTAGATGGTTTTTGTCGTTCCTCTTCGGATGGAAAGTCGATTAATGTCAAGTTGTATTCATCTATCTCGGGAATCGTAAAAAGGTATTTGTTGGCTTGAAAGACAATTATTATCTTAGGAGTAAAACCTTTAGATTCTGGCCATTGTTGTCTTATTTTAGCTAATTCCTTTGCCAGGTTCGTATATCCTAATGAAACTGCTGCCCATTTACCATTTAGTGTGTCAACAACTAATAGTGACTTTATTTTATTATTAAGCAATACCGGGAAATACCACAGATTGGTTTTAGAAATGATTGAACTGACTGAATCTCCAGATTTAAACTGTGATATTTCCGAAGGAGCAATTTTATGCAGGTTAAAAGGCTTGCCTAAACAAGCAAGCTCAAGAGAATCATGTGTAGCGAAACCGTACAAGATTTTTGATTCTTTGGGGACTTTTTGCAAAAATGTTTGCAATCCTTCTTCGGCTGCATTTGTTTGTTTTGTTTGTCCAAAAGAGAGTTGATAAATAATTAAGGTAATTATTAAAACCAGTTGAAACATTCTCTTCATAATCATCCGCCTTTTTTTATCTCCACGAATTTAATTTAAACAATTTAAAAATACTGTCAAGCACTTCATTGCCGGAGACGATTGATAAAAGCCGCAGGCGTAATACTTGTATAGTGAAACGGAAGCAAGTCTTGAACCAGCTCATATTTTAACAAACTTACTTCAATAATATCATCTTGCCACACGAGGTGAATTTTCGAGTGTTTAGCTTATAGAAATATATTCCACTGGGATATTTGCTGGCATCCCACTGATATATATGTTCTCCCGCGATAAGTTCTTCGTTAACCAGAGTTTCTAATTTTTGACCATATATATTATATATGCTTAGGAAGACTTTTTCATTTTCCGGCAATTGGAATGAAATATAAGTTACCGCATTAAACGGGTTTGGACTGTTTTGTATCAGTTGGTGCGTAGAGTTAGTATTATCTTCCTCGGTAATTCCCGCCGGTTCATCTAATCTGTTATAAACTTTTTCCGGACCGAATTCTTCTAATTGACCCCCGTCTTTAGAAAAAACCGATTCACCTGAATATGCGATTGTTATTTCATCTCCTTCCTGTATAGTATCTGCAAGACGTAAGATAAGCGTTGTCGAATCATTAGAGCTCACCTCGATATTATCTATTGGAATATCGTTCGATTCGTTCTGGTTGATGAGGAATTCGGAATTTGCGCTTTCATCAGGTTTAAGCATGTTCTTGTTAAAAGCCACATGTATTCGGCCTCCAATCGAATCAACCGTAGCGGAATAAAAGAGCGGAGAAGAGCCTTCGGGAGAATCAGATAAATCAGTAATCCCATAGTCATATTCAAATAATGGGTTATATCGCTCATCCCCAAAGTTAATAGGAATATCTTCCATTCTCGCCGGCCAGCTATGTGACAGGAGTCCTGATGGATTGTAATCGCCGAATAGTACATCTGTTATCCCCCGTCCTTCTGTTCCCGGCAGCCATGCCGCTATAAAAGCGTCAGAATACGGAATAACAGATTCAATAATTAATGGTCGTCCGGAAATCAATATAACAATAACGGGCAAACCAGCGTTTTTAATATTCCTGACCAAGTTGATTTGTGAAATCGATAGACCCAAATTAACCCTATCGCCGAGCATTTCCGCGTAAGGTTTTTCCCCAATAACCACTACAGCCACGTCAGCTGTTGTATCAATCGATGATCCTTCTCTTGAATATGTGATATCCGCGCTGGGCGCTGCTTCTTGTATGGCTTCCCTTATGGTAGTCCCCAGTGTAATGCTTCCGCTGTCACCCTGCCAGGTGATTGTCCAACCGCCGCATTGATATCCGAGATTGTCGGCATGTTCTCCAGCGAGAAAAATATGAATTTTTTCATTAGATAAAGGTAATATCCCGTCCTTTTTTTTCAATAAAACCAGAGATTTTCGGACTGCCTCCCGCGCGACTGCTCTGTGAGCTTCGGTACCCAGTGAATCTAAAAGACTCCTATCGGCATAAGGTCTTTCAAATAATCCCATTTTAAATTTAATCCTTAAAATTCGGCTTACCGCGTCGTTTATTCTATCTTCAGTTACGTACCCCTCTTCAACGATATTTTTCAGTGTATTACAGAAATCGATATAATTATATGGAACCATAGCCATATCTATCCCTGCGTTTATAGCCGTTTCAACTTTCTCTTCATAAGTACCGACCAATTGACTTATTCCATTCCAGTCAGTTATGACAAAACCTTCAAATCCCAACTCTTGTTTTAGAACAGAATCTATTAAGTAATCGTTTTCATGACATTCAACTCCATTCCAGCTGCTGTGTGATATCATAACAGAACCGACGTTATTCTCAATTGCTTTAACATAACCCGGTAGATGAATAGCCCGTAAGGTTTCTTCATCTATTTCAGTATTTCCCGCATCAACTCCGTTAGTTGTACCGCCGTCGGCGACATAGTGTTTCGCGCATGCTAAAATACTGGAATTAAGGGCTATCGTATCTCCCTGGAAACCTCTCACGATCGCCGCTCCCATCATACTAGCCAGTTCCGGTGTTTCGCCGAAGCTTTCGTAAGTTCTGCCCCAGCGTTCATCTCTTGCAACAGCGATACAGGGAGCAAATGTCCAGTTCAAAGCCGTTGCAGATACTTCCATAGCAGTAATATTTCCTATTTCTTCAACCAGGATAGAATCACGAGTACAGCCCAAGCCAATATTGTGTGGGAATATAGCTGCTCCATGAGCATTGTTATGCCCATGTACAGCATCGATTCCATAAATTATAGGTATGCCGAGTCTACTCGACATCGCTCTGCCCTGAAGGCTGTCGTACATATCTGCCCACGCCTCCGGGGTATTCGGATATGGGGTCGAACCGCCTCCGCTTAGTATCGAACCCAAGCAGTATGTTGATATATCATTTAAAATATTACCAGACCCTCTTTCCCCCTGAGCCATTTGTCCCACTTTTTCATCTATCGTCATACGGCTCAAGAGATCTGCCACCCTTTCTTCCACAGTTGCGGTGCTGTCTAAATATAAGGTATCCTGTGCGGATAATGGTTTAATTAAGAGTATTAAACAAATAATAATGATATTTTTTATCATAGTAACTTCAATGTTTTTAATTTTTTTCATTATAATTTACCAGGAGTTCAATTGTATGATTCAATAGTTTTGTGTCTCCCCAGTTGCCATGACCGGGAACTACTATTCTTGCATTTTTAAATCTTTTTAAAACTTTTTCAATCGATTCTGGCCATTCTTGCATATTTGCGTCACCGGTAAAGCCGGGGCCTTTGCTTTCAAGAGATTTAACCATACACCCGCCGAATAAAATCTTTCTATTATGAAAGTATACTACCACATTATCGATCGAGTGCGATTCGCCGGGAAAGTAAACCTCTACTATTTCTTCTCCTTCGTTAAGTTTAAGCCCTTCTTTAATATCGAATAAGCGATTTGGGGCTTTAAATTTCTGGGTTTTATACGCTTCGAGGCATTCCTTACTTGCCTTTCCTGATTTCTTCAATAATTCTAAAGCTGCTGCCATCGTTTCGTATATTTTGCCGTCTTCTATCAACTTGGCTGTAACTTTAGAACCATATACGGGAATGTTTTGGCTCAGCAAATACTCGTTTCCGCCCAAATTGTCGTTGTGAAATCCCGTATTTATTTCCAAAATATTGGCTTTTTTGTTTTCACTCTTTATCCACTCGACGACTTTTCTTGTCGCCTCATTATTATAAGGAGTATCAACGAAGACTACATCATTACCTGATAAAAAAACTACGAGAGAATTACCCTGCCAGGGAAAAGAATGAGTAACGACATAAACTCCCTTTTCTATTTTTTTAATCACTAAGTCTTCACTCAGCTGTATTTCACTGCTGGAGGCTAAAATAGGGAAGCCTACGAATGCTAAAATAAAAATTTTGACTAAATTTTTATTGAGCAGTACTAACTCCCTTCTTCGAATATATCTAACAAAATATCTATTGAAGTTTCGACACATTTAAAGCATTTTTCTTCAAGCAAATTGTTCTCTTTAAATATTTTCTGTCCTTCTTCTGTTGTTAAGTCGCACTTGATGATATCATAACAAATAGCGCTTCCGATTTTTTCTTCGAACTTTTTGTAAAATTCCGACGCTCTTATATAGGTTTGTTTTATAGATTCTTTATCTTCTGCCTTTTGTCTTCCATATTTAAGATTTATGGCAAGAATCGCACCGGTTACAGCACCACATACAGAGCCTCTTCTAGCTATACCTGCACCAAAACCCGTTGCAATGGCCGGATTCTTTTCCAATCCTAAATAATCCTGCATTGTCATTAGAACACTTTCTGCGCAAATAAATTCTTCTTTGAAGAATGACACCGCTTTTTCTGGAAAATCACTTTTATTTTTCATATCAGTAGTGTAATTTTTTTTAATAAAAAGTCAATCTTAGTGCAATCCCTTTTTGACCCTACTATAATTTATTATTGTAAGTTGAGCTCCATCCATACCATGTCATTGCCTTCGCCGACATAATTAGGAAACACCGCTGTAGGAATAAACCCAAGACTTTTATACAATTTGATAGCCTGTAAATGCCATAGAGCGGTTTGAACTGTACCCTATTTCATGTTTTCCGCTTTACATGAGTTTATTACTTCTTGTAGAAGAGAAGACCCTATACCTTGACCTCTGTGTTCTTTAATTACAATCAGATGTTGAATAATAGCAACTCTATCCCAATAGGGGAAAGATACAGAAACAAACCCTAGAATTTGATTCTCTTTTTCCGCTACTAAAACGCTGGCTTTTGGGTTTTCGATATCATTACGAAAGATAATTTCATTTTCATCCGGATTCAGTTCCGAATTTAACTTTAATAGTTTGCCGAAATCCGAAGAGGGTTTGTAGAAACGAATTTGTAAATCATTTTTTTTCATCGTGCGCTTCTTTATTCATCAAAAAGCTATAGATAAAAAATTAGCAAATCTTTACTTTTCTAAATGTTCAAGGTCATCGAAGTCTCTATGTCTTCTACATGCTTTTTTATTTTTAATTAGATCTGAAAGCGAAATAAAATTTACCTGGATGTCATCCACGATAACAGAATGTTTTCTTTTATAACATTCTTCGAAAATGACCCCATCAATTGAAGTTATCACTTCTATTCTTAAGGGAGGCACTCCCATTCTTATGGCTTTATCTTTTTCTAAGAATACGTTTTTTTTAATCTTTGATGAGCTGAATCCAAATTCGTTTAATGCTTCGACGAGTTTCGATGCATTATTTTCGTTGATCGCGACCCAAATATCCATATCTCCGGTTGCGCGGGGATATCCATACAGCCCAACGGCATATCCCCCAACAACCAAATATTCAATTTCTTTTGAGTGAAGTAATTGTAAGAATTCTTTGAAATCTTTCGGTAGCGCTATCATAGTTAAATATGTGTTTTCTCATTTCCTCAATGCAAGCCAACCTTTCTATATAAGATTTTTGCTTCCAGTACACAGAGGAGTCTTTTTCTCTTAGAGATATGATTTCCAGTCTTTTTTTATTCATAATTAAAAATTGTCTTTTCTAATTTACACAAATAACCCCTTAAGTCAAGAACTTCAACATAATCTATATCTTCTTGACTTAGCAAGTATTGAACTTATCATTATAATTGATGAAAAAAGAGCGAAGGAAAATTGAAATAAGAGGTATTGTTCAGGGAGTTGGATTTCGTCCGACAGTGTATAGGTTTGCCAAGAAATACAGCTTAAAGGGGACAGTCTTTAATGACAGTAAAGGTGTAATGCTGGATATCGAGGGTTCTTCACAAAATATTGGCGATTTTTTAGAAGAACTGAAAAAAAATCCACCCCCGCTTGCAAATATCGAAAGAATTACCTCAAAAAGACTTACTCTAAAGAATTTTAATGAGTTTAAAATAATTGAAAGTGAAAGAGGAGAAGAAAAAAGGACGCTTGTTTCTCCCGATATAGCAACGTGTAAGGATTGCGAGAAAGAATTACTAAACAACAAGGATAGAAGATATCTATATCCTTTTATAAACTGCACAAACTGTGGGCCACGTTTTACAATAACAAAAGAACTTCCGTATGATAGAAAAAACACGACCATGAAAAAATTCGAGATGTGTGAAAAATGTAGGGCAGAATACGAAGACCCGTCGATGCGAAGATTTCATGCCCAGCCTAATGTATGCAGTGACTGCGGTCCTCATCTTGAGTTTTTAGACCAAAAAGGAAAGAAAATCAAAGGCAACCCTATAGATAAGGCTACCCAATTTTTAAAAGAAGGAAAAATAGTGGCAGTTAAAGGTCTCGGAGGATTTCACCTTGCCTGCAATGCGGAAGATATTGACGCTATCAAAACTTTACGAGAAAGAAAAAAACGCCCTTATAAACCTCTTGCTCTTATGACAAAAGACGTTTCAGTTATAAGTAAATTTGCGTATTTATCTGATGAAGAAAAGGAACTTCTTATGAGCCCAAGGGCGCCGATAGTTCTTCTTAAAAAGAAGAAAAAATGTGTTCTTCCGGAAGACATAGCTCCGAACAATAATTTTCTCGGTTTTATGCTGCCGTATACCCCTTTGCATATTATGTTATTTCAAAATTTAGAAGTACTTGTGATGACTTCCGGGAACAGAAGAGATGAACCGATAGCTTTTGACAATAAAAAAGCGGTTAAAAGTCTAAAGGATATAGCCGATTATTTTCTCGTCCATGACCGGGATATATGGATTCAAGCAGATGATTCCGTAGCTCGAGTAATGGATGGCGAAACTCTTTTATTAAGGCGAAGTAGGGGATATGCTCCCGAGCCGCTTCGAAGTTCCTTACCGAACAAAAGGAAAATTATTGGGTTTGGCGCACATAAGCATAATACTTTCTCAATTTCAAGAGAAGACGAAATTTTTGTAAGTCATTATATAGGGGAAACTGACAATCTTGAAACAATAAAAGCGTTTGAAAGGGGAATCAAACACTTTATTAATTTCTTCGATATTCCTCCTGATGTAGCTGTAGTCGATTTACATCCTGAGTATGAAGCAACTAAATTTGGCAAAAAATGGGCAAAAGAGAATAACAAATTTCTAATAGAAGTACAGCATCATCACGCACATATAGCATCCTGTCTTGTGGATAACCAGTTGGATGAAAAAGTAATAGGAGTAACCTGGGACGGAACGGGATATGGAGCGGATGGAAAAATATGGGGCGGAGAATTTTTGATTGCCGATTTAGAAAGCTATGAAAGAAAGGCTCATTTACGCTATATTCCTCTTCCCGGTGGAGATATGGCAGTAAAAGAACCATGGAGAATGGGAGCTACGTATCTTTATAAGACTTTTGGAGAGGCGTTTTTAAATCTTGATATAGATTTTGTAAGGAAACTTGACAAGAAAAAATGGGCAGTTGTAGAAAATATGATAAACAAAAAAGTTAATTCCCCTGAAGTTTCATCGATAGGAAGGCTTTTCGATGCTGTTTCATCTATCTTGGAAATCCGTGACTTGATAACATATCAGGGTCAAGCTGCAATTGAACTTGAAATGATAGCGGATGAAACAGAAAAGAATTTTTATGGATTTGATATAAAAGAAAAAAGTGATTTTTACGTAATAAATCCCTTAGGCGTTATAAAGTCGATAGTAAAAGATATTAAAAAAAGAGTTCCCAAGAGTAATATTTCCATGAAATTTCATATTGGACTTGCCGATTTAATTGTAAAGGTCTCAAAACTTTTAAGAGAAGAAACAAATATAAATAAAGTCTGTCTTTCAGGTGGGGTTTTCCAGAATATGATTTTAAGAAAAGAGGCAACCAAAAAAATGAGCAGGGAAAAATTTAAAGTCTATAATCACAGGAATTTACCGCCGAATGATGGTGGCATATCTGCGGGACAGGTCGCAATTGCTATGAGAAGTCAGTAATTGCTAGTTTCTATTTTTTTCTGATTTCTTCCTTCAGAAGTTCGCCGGCTATGACAATCCTTTGTATTTCGTTGGTTCCTTCATATATCTGGGTGATTTTTGCGTCTCTCATCATTTTCTCTACCGGATAATCTTTCATATAGCCGTAACCGCCCAGAACCTGTACTGCTTCAATCGTAACGCTCATTGCTACGTCGGAAGCGAATACTTTTGCCATCGCGGATTCTTTGGCAAATTTTTTGGCACCTCCGTCTATGTATCTGGCGACCTGATAGGTCAGAGCTCGAGCTGCTTCTACCTTTGTAGCCATCTCAGCAAGTTTAACCTGGATAGCCTGGAATTCGCCGATTTTTTTTCCAAACTGTTTTCTTGTATTGGCATAAGTGACAGCTTCTCTTAAGGCGCCTTCTGCAATTCCTACTGCTTGCGACGCGACTCCTACGCGGGATTGGTCAAATGTTTTCATGGCAATCATAAAACCCGAACCTTCCCTGCCGATGATATTTTCTTTCGGGACTTTGCAGTCCGTAAAAACAAGTTCTCTTGTGGCTACTGCCCTTATTCCAATTTTGTTTTCTTCTTTGCCGAAAGAGAATCCTTCACTGTCTTTTTCGACAATAATTGCGGAAAGCCCACGTATTCCTTTTTCCGGATTTGTGGCAACTATGACGGAATAAATATCTGCTTCGCCTGCATTTGAAATAAAAATTTTGTTTCCGTTAAGAATATAATGGTCTCCTTCTTTTTTCGCTCTGAGCTGGACATTCCCGGCGTCAGAACCTGCTTCAGGTTCTGTTAACGCAAAGGCAGCCCACTTCTCGCCTGATCCAATAGGAGGAAGATACTTCTTTTTTTGTTCTTCATTGCCGAAGAGTATTATTGGTATTGCTCCGAGGCCGTTTGCCGCATATGCGGTGGCAACTCCGCCGTCAACTATAGATATTTGTTCTGTCGCAAGACACATACCGAACATTCCCATCCCCAGACCTTCATATTCTTCGGGAATAAAAACTCGTATTAGGTCGGACCGCCCAATTTCCTTGCGTACTTCAGGTGAAAGCTGGCTCTCCCTGTCCATTTCTTCTCTTAAAGGTTTTATTTTTTCTTCTGCGATGGTTCTCGCCACTTCTTGTATCATTTGTTCTTCTTCTGAGAGCTTATAATCCATGTTTTCCTCCTTAATTTTATCGTTTCC
>CAZALG010000062.1:0-9230 GCA_964485935.1 uncultured bacterium
TGGGAAGTAATATCTAGAAAACAATATGGTAAGATGGATTTGTTTCCCAGACATACTTCCTGGGAAACGGGTTATGGCCAGATCCGTGCTTTCATAGAACAACTTAAGGTTTTCTTTAAGTATTTTTCATGGCAGTTTTTCCCCTATCCCAGAACCAATACTGATATTTTACTTCGTTATGTATCGTTATTTGGAACCTATATGTATGTTTTGATTGGTGTTTGGGGAATGTGGGTACATTTTAATAAAGATAAAGAATCTTTCTGGTTGTTTTTCATTCTGTTTATACTTTTGACTCTGGGATTGGTTACTTATTTGAATCATGAATTTTCTCCCTCAGATCCCAATCCCTCTCACCAGCCTCGTGAACCCAGGGAAAGGGACTACTTCTGGAGTGCCGGTTTTTTCCTTTTTATGTTTTATGTTTGCATTGGACTATACTGGATATGGGGTTGGTTGAAGCGAAAGATCCCACGTTACGCGTTAGGTGGGGTAGTCCTTTCTGCTATTTTAGGCTTTATTCCTTTGGTTAGTAATATTAATTCACATGTAAACAGGAGAGGCAATTGGATTGCTCATGATTATGCGCGCGCTTTACTGGTTAGCCCTGATGAGAATTCAATTCTCTTTACATATGGAGACAATGATACCTTCCCTGTATGGTTCCTGCAGGCGGTAAAGGATTTTAGAATATTTAATTTCGAGGAAAAGAAGGGTGTAAGGCTGGCTAATTTTTCACTTATGAATACAAACTGGTATGTTAAACAACTTAAATGGTCAGATATCCCAATGGATTTTATTTCACCTTTTATGCGAACGGGATTTATTAGAAAATACAATCGTCAAAAGAGATCGGGAAGGATAAAGAGTAATTTTGAAGAGTGGATGATAGATTCTATGCCTCCCGCTGTGAGGACTGATGATGGCAGAATAATAGATTTGAAAGATATGACAGTGAGATCTATAATTCTTTCGTCTATTGGTAAGAAACCAACTTTTGATGATTTAACTATGAAATTGGATTTGTTTTTTGAAAAGTATATAAATAGTGAGGATTTCAACCCTTCTATTAATATTTATTTTTCCTTTCCCGTACCACCCGACTATCGTAACGCTCTTGGTTCTCATTTGTTAAGGGAAGGGCTAGTATATAAACTTGTAAAAGATAAAGTTGATTCCAGGAGCAACAAGGAAAAAACATGGGATATATTTAATAATAAATTCTCATATAGTTATTACGACAACTTCTGGATGTGTATAGGGAGTGAAGCCCAGGTTACTTCTCTGCTAAACTTTGCTTTTTCGTTATTTTCTTTCGGCGAGGAGGTTTTATCTGGTATGTATTCAACCCTGGATTATGGTGAAGTATCAGAACCTGTCCGGGATACACTTCTTATGCTTGAACCGCTCTTCAATAAGGTACTAATATACGCTGAAGATGAAGATCTTTTCTTCGGTATTGCCGCTAATTTAATAGGAGATCAAAAGTTGATTTATAAGAAATTAGGTAATTATGACGAGGGGCTTCAATTCGCCAATTCTTTCATTCAGATGAAAGATGTTCCAAGGCTTCACTTATTTAAGGGAGAGTTACTAACTATGAAGGCAATAGATACAGAAAATCCCGAAGAAGCTAAGAATATTTTGGCTACGGCTGAGGAAGAATTCAGTAAGTTGCTTTCCTTAAAAAAATGGGATTTGTTTGCCTATAAAGGCCTTATCGAGGTTTATGCTCATTCCGGGGAAGAAGAAAAACTTGAAAAGATAGTAGATGAATTAGTAATGAATCAAAGAATGTTTAACACTGTCTTCATGCTTTTGGAAAGAGAAGATATCGAAAGCGCAATCGAGCTGATAAAAAGGGTAAAGAAAAGATTCCCCGCCGATAAACATCTCGATGAAGTCCTGGATAGTTTAAGAGTGAGAAGATAAACATAAGTCATTAGTCTTGAGTCACTAGTCGCGAGTCAAAAAACTCACCTCGCAACCTAAATTTTCACATGTAGGACATATAGTATAGTGCTTTATTTTTACTAGTTAACTATTCTTCAATTTAATCATTTGACTTAGATTCTCCGAATCTAATACATAGCTACGGATTTATACTGATTTTTTTTGTTTTTTTGACTAATGACTAGAGACCAGTGACTTATGACTAAATTGCTTGCATAGTGCATACATGGGAAGAACATAGTGTTTTTCTATAATTTGTATTATTACATTAATAGTAATAATGTTTTTTTTCTTGACATTATATTTGATTTCGCTTATACTGAAAACAATCTTTTAGTTAAGTCAAATTCATACGGAAAAAGGAGGTAAGTATGAAAAAACTAATTGTTGTAGTACTAGTAGTATTGTTGGTTAGTATGGTCGCTTATGGGCAGGAATGGAAATATGGAACGAGTAAAATTTATTCTTATCCTTACTCGGCAAAGGTCGGTATCGGGACATCGAGTCCAAAGCACAACTTAGAAGTAGAGGGAACGATTGAAACAGACTATTTATATCCTTCTCAGGGTGATGGTACTCCGTACCGTTACTTGCGTTTCGGCGATAACTCAGCATTTTGGGCAGGATTTATGTGGAATTATAATAGTCCAAACTACGGAGATGGGGATGATTTTTCAATATATACCTACAATGACAGAGATATGACTTTCTATACAGGTACAGGCAACATTATTATGTTTCCCAGTAGCGGAGGCAATGTCGGTATCGGGACTACGAGTCCAGCAGATAAATTGGATGTTAATGGTATAGTAAAGATGAGTGGTTTTAAATTAACGGCAGGTTTTCCAGAAGACGGTGATGTATTAGCTTATAACGGAACTAGCGGCGAAGGAGAATGGAGGACGATTTCTGGAGGTGGAGGTTCATGTTTATGGGACGGGGATTTAAGTGAGGCTTATTATATGGGGGAAGTCGGTATAGGGACGACTAGTCCTGCATCAAAATTACACTTACATACAACTAGCGGAAATTGTGAGATGAGGTTAACAACAGATGCCACAACTTACTCTCACATTTACTTTGGTACAGACAGAGATGGCAGTTTAGAATGGGGACATATAGGTCTTGCTCACAACGGAGGTAACAAACTGCTAAAAATTGCAGCAACCGGAAATATAGTTACCAGTAATCATTTGAACATAAAAGAAAACGGCAACGTCGGCATTGGGACTACGAGTCCAGCAGATAAATTAGATGTTAATGGTATAGTGAAGATGAGTGGTTTTAAATTAACGACCGGCTCACCGGAAGACGGTGATGTTTTAACTTATAACGGGACTAGTGGCGAAGGAGAATGGAGAACGATTTCTGGAGGTGGAGGTTCATGTTTATGGGACGGGGATTCAAGTAAGATTTATTATATGGGCAATGTCGGTATAGGAATGGATAATCCAACTGCGAAGTTGCATGTGGCTGGCGATATGAAAATTCCTTATGAAAATAAAATGGTTTTTGGAGAAGCATATATAAAAGGATATTTAGATAGTTATGGTGGCCTTAAATTTTATGGAGGTGGTGGAGGAGGTGCTGGTAATCTTGCCATTACTGTGAATCCTTCTGGAAAAGTCGGTATCGCAACGGATGACCCTCAGTCAGAGCTTGCAGTAAACGGTACGATTACTGCTAAAGAAGTCGTAGTGACATTAGACGGATGGTCTGATTTCGTTTTCTCTGATAAACATAAACTTATGCCGTTAGATAAACTTGAAAAACATATTGACGTTAATAAAAGTCTCCCCGGTATTCCAACCGAAAGAGAAGTACTTGAAGGTGGTGTGAAAGTCGGCGATATGCAGGCAAAACTGCTGGAAAAGGTTGAAGAGTTGACTCTGTATGTGATAGAACAAAACAAACAGATTTCCGAATTAGAGAAAAAGATAGCCAGGTTAGAAGCAGAGAATTGAATTTCTCTATATTGAGAAAAACAGAAAAAAATAGGAGTTACAAATGCTAAAGAAAAATTTAATTATACTGCTTTTATTGCCTGTGGTTATCCTGGCAGGTGAATATTCGGTGGTTACCGAGTCCTCTCCATGGGGTATTGTTGCTCCCTGGCAAGTATCAGAGTGGGATCCTTATGAATATAGAAAGAATTATATGCCAAGAATTGATTCTTCATTAAGTTGCAGCCTTTCTTGGATCAGGCCAAATTGTAGTCCGTTTGCAAATTTTCTTCAGAAAAAAAACGGATCTTTTGATTTTCAAGAGATTGATTCTTTGGTGAAATTCATGCAAGAAGAGGGTATGAACATGTTATATTTTGGATGGCCACCCAATCATTGTTATGGTGTAGACTCCCTGGAAGGATACTATTGGTATTTTCGTATATTAGTGGAACGCTACGATGGGGATGGTGAAGGTATTTTTGATTCAGTATGGGACAATGGTTATGTAGAAGAGCCGGAGTGGTTAAAGAAACCTATAAAGTATTGGAATATATCCAATGAGCCTTATTCTATCCACCCCTGGCCTGAATCTTGGAATAGAAGTTGGGGTTGGCCAAACTACGGAAACAGAACTATTGAGGATTTCAGGTCGTATGTAAGGGCGGCAAGCAAAGGTATCCACGATGCCGATCCTGAAGCTAAGGTAGTTGGTCCCAGCATACAACCTCTTCAGTGCTATTGGAAAACTGAGCAAAGTCTAGAAAATGACTGGAGGCCAATCTCTGTGACTGTTAAACCGGAAGAATTAGATACTATAAGAGATGTAACGGAAAATATAAGAATTCAATTACGAATAATCGACGGGAGTGGCTGCACAGGTTCGGTTTGGATAGATAATGTATGGTGTCAGAGTAACAATATTGAAAACTACGGTTTTGAAACAGGTGACTTAAGTGAATGGGAAGAAGAGCCTGTCGGCGGAGACGCTCCATGGGAAGTAAGTGCTAAATTCTCGAAAGAAGGAACTTATTCGTTGCACTTCCCTGATGTTTATTATAATGATGAGCGTATTGTACAGAGATTTCCTTTATCGGAGATCGATGTACCATTCATAGCTTCCTGCTGGGTAAAAACCGAAAACCTGACGGGCGGTTTCAGTATCGAAGTAGCCTTCTGGGACACTGATTCGACCGAATATAATTGTCCTGTATGTTCTCCGCTAATAACAGGTACAAACCCCTGGACAAAAATATACGTTATAGTTAAACCGATAAACATCCCACCTGGACAGGCAAAATTTAAGGTAGCCCTCCGGCGATATGAAGGAAGCGGAAAGTTATGGGTTGATGATGTTTGGTGCCAGAGCAACGTTATTGAAAACTACAGTTTTGAAGATAGCTTAAATGGCTGGTCTTTATGGGGTAGTGTTGAACCCAGTCACGCTACCCTCTGGGAGACAAAATCTAATTATTACAAGGAAAGATCTAACTCCCTGTATCACGGTGAAGTTTTTGCTTCGGATAGTAACTATGCAGAATATTGCTATCAAACGATCCCTGTATCGCAATTTCAGGACATGTCAAAACCTTTTAAAGCTTTCTGCTATGTAAAGGATAGTGCTCTTTTTCGTGGAGTAATTTTAGAAGTCCACGCTGAAGGAACAATTTCTGATTTCAACTATGGCAAAAAAACCACATCAGTAATAAACAGTTACTCCCTGAGTCCTTATTTCCTATGGTGGGAATTATTCCGTGATGGTATAGATACATGTATCGACATTATAAGTATTCATAAATATTGGGGTGATAGATATTTTGGATTAAACAGTGTAGAAAGCTCGCTAAGAGAGCTTGATTCAATGAAAATAATCTTAGATAACCTAGGTTTGGGTGATAAGCCAATATGGGAAACAGAGGGTGGCATAAAAAAGCGAAATCCTGATACAGAGCGCGGTACAATGTATAGAGAATGGGCTGAGGGTATACTTGAGAGAAAATGGTTTAAAAAGATGTTTTTCTTTAGTTTGAAATGGGATGTTTATGCTATACTTAATCCTAATTGGTCTCATCGCCCTCCTTATGATACCCTAGAGTATTTTATCGGGAAGAATATGCCAAACATAAATCTGGTATCTCCTTCCGAAGGCGAGACAATGTTCGGCGGGCAATCTTATGAAATTACCTACAATGATGTATACGATGAGGCAAATGTCGATCCGTCTTCTGATATCTCTATAAGATTAGAATATTCAATAGACGGAGGATGGAATTATACTGTAATCGATAGTAATTTATCACCTACTGGATCATATAACTGGACGCCTCCCTGTGTATCATCAGACAGTTGTAAGTTTCGCGTTATCGCAAGAGATAGTGACGGACTTGAAGGCATGAGTACAAACTCAGGTTTTATTACAATTAACTCGGGATTGCAAAATGAAACAGTAGAAATAGGCGAAACAAGAAACTATTGGTCGCCGGATTCGATTATCGCAGCCGGGAATTCCACCTTCTTCGTTATTGTAGGTAACGGTTTAACTGGTGGAAATGTTACAATGAGGGCAGGAAATTATATATCATTGCGATCTCTCTTTAAAGCGGAAAAGGGTTGTGAATTCCGAGCATATATAGACCCTTCACTCAGGCCTTCCACTTCTTCTTTTCCTGCAAAAAAGATTTCGTTAAAAGGAGAATTCAAATTACCGGGAGAAGAAAATAATACGATTAAACAATCAACAAAGAAATTATCCAAAGAAACAAAAGAAGATATCCCAAATGTCTTCAGTTGCGCGCAAAACTATCCCAACCCATTTGCTCAAAACACCACAATCAAGTACGGATTACCAAAAGATGTTAAAGTAAGTCTCGATATCTACAACTTAATCGGTCAGAAAGTGCGAACATTGGTTAATGCTAAACAAACAGCAGGATATAAATCGATTAAGTGGGACGGAAGAACAAGCGCGGGTACACCGGCGCCTAAAGGGATATACTTCTATACTTTCAAAGCAGGGGGCTATATAAAACATCACAAGATGATATTGATTAAGTAAAAACATTAGGAAGTTAGAGAGTTAGAAAGTTGGGAAGTTAGGTAAAAAGAACGGAAACAAGGAGTAGTATAAAATCGGCTCAGGATCCTTCTCTATGGTTCTGGGTCGATTATTTTTAGTTCGTGGTTCGTAGTTCATGGTTCGTAGTTAAAAACGGTCTGCCGTCTACGGTCATCGGTCTTTTTAAACAGACTAACGCACTAACCGACCAACAGACTAACTGTTTAAAATCTCGAAACTTAAAAAATATATGGGGGCAAAGTCCATACATGATACAATATTGTATTGTTGAACGATGCCCCCTTATGTTTAGATAGTATAGAAAAAAGTTTTACAGGATTTTTTGTTTCTTTATTTTTCCTATTTAACTATTTTTCTATTCAACTATTTAACTTAGATTCTTCGAATCTACGTTTTTAGTTTGACCAGCGGGAACGGCCGTAGCTGGGTGCTCCGCTTCTTCCTCCCGAACCACCTCTAAAGCCTTCCTTGCGAGGACGAGCTTCATTTACTGTAAGCTCTTTCCCTTTAAATTCTTTGCCGTTTAAACCGGCAATTGCGGCCTCTGCCTCTTCTTTGTTAGGCATTTCGACAAATCCAAATCCTCTGGGTTCACCTGTGTACCTGTCTTTCATCATTTTAACCGAAGATGTCTCTCCATAAGCCACAAAAGCTTCTTTTAATTCTTCTTCAGTTAGTTGTGATGAAATGTTACCTACGTATATATTCATATTACCTCCTTTTAGGTTTGAATATTTACATGTTCTCGTAAATGTAATTAAGGCTGAATACGCTTTTACAGAAAAACGTATTAAGATGTATAACCGGCAAAACCAGAAGGGAGATAAATGAATAAGAAAATAATTATAATCCTCACGATCTTGAAGGTTCCATAACCTACATTTACTACGACCAAAATACTTACTTTTTAAGAAAAGTCAAGGGGGGATGTGCTTCGCACAGGAAATTGGTAAAATAGTAAAATTGTGAAGTAGTTAACTAAGAACCACGAACTACGAACCAATTTATGACACAGATTAACAGTATTTTTTTATTTTGACTAAGACTTGAGCTAATGTCTCACTTGGAACGGCCGTAATTGGTTGTTCCGCTTCTTCTCGGACCCATTATAATGCCATCCGGATTAGAACGAGCTTCATTTACGGTAAGTTTTTTACCTTTAAATTCTTTCCCGTTTAAACCGGCAATTGCGGCTTCTGCCTCTGTTTTCTTAGGCATTTCGACAAATCCAAATCCTCTTGATACCCCTGTGTACCTATCTTTTACTAATCTAAACGAAGAGAGCTTTCCGTAAGCCGCAAAAGCTTCTTTTATTTCTTCCTCAGTTAATTGCGGTGAAATGGTAGCCACGTATATATTCATATTACCTCCTTGGGGTTTGAATATTTACATTTTTTTGTAAATGTAATTAAATCCGAATACGATTTTGCAGAAAACGTATTAAGATATAACCGGCAAAACCAGAAGACAGATAAATAAGAAAACAATTATAATCCTTACGATCTTGGAGGTTTTTTAACCACAATTTACTATATCTAAAGTACTTGATTTTTAAGAAAAGTCAAGTGGGTAGGGATGCCGCGCATCAGTAAATTAGTTGATTAAGTGATTGGTTGATTTGTAAAATGGTTAAATAGGAAAAATAACCCAAAATCCAACTTATTCGGTGACCCCGTTTTGTCCGATTTCCGTTGAACCAATACAGAGTTGGAGAAAACACCAGAAATTCTTTGTGCTCTTTGTGCCTTTGTGTGAGAATAATTTGGTGTGGTGGGTAGGGTTTTGTTTTGACTGGTGACACATGACTCGGGACTCAATTCAGATTTATTGGATCTGAAATGCTCTTGACATTATATTTGTTTTTCCTTATAATAAAAAAGTATACAATACTCATACATACTAACGTTAGGAATTTTTTATACGTAAAATTGTATCATTTTATTGGGGGGCAATTGAATTTAAATTCTGAGGTTATTGTTATTTTTTCAGTCAAATCAAATTCATACTCAAACCAAAAAAGGAGGTATAGTATGAAAAAACTAATTGTTGTAGTACTAGTATCGTTGTTGGTTAGTGTGATCGCCTATGGATCGGGTTGGTATGATGCGGGTTCTGTAGTAAGATTAACAACAAGTACTGATATAGTCGGCATCGGGACGAATAGTCCTGCATCAAAATTACACTTACATACGACTAGCGGAAATTGTGAGATGAGGTTAACAACAGATGCCACTACTTACTCTCACATTTATTTTGGT
>CAZALG010000063.1:0-9207 GCA_964485935.1 uncultured bacterium
TGTGTAAGGGAAATAAATATTGTTTTTATGGGTACCTACCTCTATTCCCCTAGAGCTACTTATAATATTCGCTATCGTTTCCCAGTCCCCAAGTTTTTCGGTAGCATAGTTACCCAAGGGGGAGAATCCATACGTTTTTATACCCGAATTCCATTCTAATGAAAAATGATCATTTTTAAGTAATTGGTATCTAATACCCAGATCAATAGAGTATTTGATTGGAATTACATATTCTCTAAAGGGGTACAATTGACCATTTTCATAGAGACGATAGATATATGAATTGGTTTGAATGCCTGATGAAGTGGTTTGAAAACCTATATTCATGTTTATTGATAGCCTATTAAGTGGTCTATACCCAAAGTTTACAGGAAACAAACAGCTTCCCCCAGTATAAGATCCTATCACTGGAATTGAACCCCCAATATCTTCAAGAATTATGGCGTCATCATAATGATAAAATTGAACTATCGAAATGTCACCGTAGAATTTGCTAAATTCGAACCCAATTCCGCCTAACGCAAATATATTATGAAAATTACCCGAGTAAGAGCTCTCTAACGATACCGGAATGAAAGAAACCCCATTTGAAAAAACTGCGAATGGAAGCAATATAGCCAAAAATATTGCAGCTGTTTTATTCCATATTTCTTTCATTTTTCCTCCTTTTTATAAAGTACTTTGTTATATAAAGTATTATACCGTTTTTTTAAAATTTGTCAAGGGGTTTTTAATTTTTGCCACCAAATCCTGATATGCAGAAAAAGCTTTCTGGCGCAGAGGACGCAGAGATTTTTAAACAGTTGATCGGGTAGTCAGTTTTTTATTCCACCAACACACCAACAGACTAACACACTAACAAAATTAATAACTACGAACTACGAACCAGGAACTGCGAACTAACCAAATTTTTTCCTAACCTTTTCCCTCTGTATGTCCCTTAAGGTATCTCTTGCTATCCATTTGGCTGATTTCGAGGATGTTTTTTCCAGTTCTTTTGCGAATTTTACTACTTCTTTGTTTAAATTTTTATTTCTCTTTCCGATATTTCTTAATGCCCAGCTTACGGCTTTCTTAACATAGTTTCGTTCATCTATTGCGGCTTTTTTTATGACGAGTAAGAATTTTATAAATTCATTATCCGGTTTTCCTTTATCGTATACGGCAATGCAGGCGATAAGTGAAAATGCAGCTCTTCTTACGAATTCTTCTTCTCTTTTCGACCATTCTTTAATCTTTTTTTTCGCAAACGGCAATTTTCTAAATAAGTTCATGCAGACCTGGTCGCACACATCCCAGGAATTAAAATCAACCACCCATTTTTCGCACTGAGCTTCTGTAAGTTTATCTTCCTCTCCGATCATAGAGGCTAAAATCCCTGTTTCGTCGATACCTTTTTTCCATAACTCCTGGGCAAGTTTGTGGTCTTTGCCAATCTCTTTTGCAAGTTTTCTCAAAAAAGGTATGGAGTTCCCCAATCTATTAGTTGTACTGATGCCATAACGAGCCATACCTTCTAAATTATCGGGATTAGCTTTGTCTTTTAATTTTGCGACTATATCCTTTACCGTATATTTTGAGTTTGAATTTTTCATATTCTAATAAGTTTATGTTAATCGGTTCTATAAATCCATTGGTCAGCTGCCCGCAGAAGGTACGTATTGTTTTCTCCGTCAACAACTCTTACTATCACTTCGACTTGAATATTAGGTCCCCATTTAGGTCCGAATCTTGCTATTTCTTCAAGTTGATGTTCCCTATTGGGGTTCTCTGGTCGGTCTTCCTCTGAGAATTCGGTTTCCCAGAGTTGTTCGTCATTTACAATGTACAAACAGCTGGCATCAATCGACGACGGAAAAGCAAGTGAGTCAGTTGCTGTAACCCAGATTAAAGCAATAAGAGGTTGTCCGTCGGGAGGACTTACGGGCATAAAATCACGCCATAAATAGGTTTCTAGAATGTATTCTCTGCCGTCGATCTCGATTTGTTCCGGCGAGGCTAATAAATCCTGTATTGAAGGTCCCGACGATTCGAAAAGTTTACAGCCCTGTATTAAAATATAAATAATCAATGTGAATATTATTAATCTTTTTAAATACATGTTAACCTCCTTATTGTAGGGTTCTACTGTTTCTGGCACATAACGCTATTTATTATTAAAAATTCTTTTTCGATTGGGAATCTGACCTTATTTTCCGATGTTATCTCAAAACCACTTTCTTCATATTGCCAGCCACCGAAAAGATATTCCGTCAATTGTTCCTTTGGTAAATTTTCTATCGTCAGAACATAATTGCTATCCGCGGAAATCCATGTTCCTTTAAGCTCTAATATATACTCTTCATTCCCATGCATCTCGAGTATTGCGGTTTTTAATTCGAATTTGTTGTTATCATATAATGTCATATCGACTGCCGCAAAATCGTTTGCTAATGATTTAAAATGAACTTTTATGTTGTTTTTACTTACGTTTTTTGAAGCGCAGGTTAATATAAAAACAGATAATAAAATTAGATAAAGTCTAACAACTTTCATATCCCCCCTAATATAACATTAGTGATATATTTTTTTCTAAAATCTAAAAACTACTCAAAAGGATTATACCCGGGTTTTTTCGCCAACTCGTCGAGCTTTGGTAAAATTTCATTTTTGTATACCGTTTCCGCCCAATTTTCAGGGTTTATCTCCTGAATATCTATAGAGACATGTTCCTCGCTTGTTCCGGCAATATCAACTACTGACCGGGTTATAGCTTCGGCAAGTTTGCTTTTTTGTTCTCCGGTGCGTCCCGGATACATTTTAACTATTACATGAGGCATTTTATATCTCCTTTTTATTTTTTAATTTCACACAAAGCCACACCCTACTCATTTAATTGTTATTTTATAAAAAACAAAAAGATGCAAAGATAAAAAAGTTTTTTCTTCTTTTGGTATTCTATTCTTTTTTAAAGAATTGATGACCTTTGATTTCCATCTCTGCCGAATAGAGCGAAGTTCTGGCTGTAACGTAAAGCGTTTTCATCTCGGGACCACCAAAAGTTACGTTTGCGGGTTGCTCCGGGAATTTTACTGTCCCTAAGAGTTTCCCTTCCCCGTTAAATACCTGAATACCGAGATTCGAAGTTATATACAGGTTTCCTTTTGTGTCAATTGTTACTCCGTCTCCGCCGGAGTTATCTCTTCCTTCCGCTTGAGTTAGCTCACAGAAAACACGTCCCTCTCCCAGTTTTCCCGGAGAAATTACAGGATATGCCCACATATCCTTCTGCATAGAGGGTATTACATACAGTGTTTTCTCGTTCGGTGATAATATTATACCGTTGGGCGATTTCAGGTTATCCAATAATAATGTAACTTCACCTTCGCTGTTTCTGTAGTAAACTGCTTGTTTTTTCTGAGGTAAGGGTTGGGGTGCTCTGAAGAGGGGGTCTGTAAAGTAAACACCTCCTGTTTTATCAACTACCAGGTCGTTTGGCGCATTGTAGCGAATTCCATTATACTTATCAGTCAGTACCGTAATCTTTTTTGTCGTGGGATTTATCGAAACCAATTGTCCGTCCATCTGGCACACAATAAGTTTGTCATTACTCTCGAACATAAGTCCGTTGGCATGCCCGGAAGGTTCAAGAAACACGGAAATTTCTCCGTCTTTATCCATTTTATAGATTTTGTTTCCAGCTACATCGGAAAAATATAAATTCCCTTGCATATCCGAAGAAGGTCCTTCCGCGAACTGAAAATCACCCTGTACTTTTTTTATAGTACTCACGGGACCTATTCCGGGTATAGAGAATTTTTCTTCGGCTGCACAAGATAATGTTAAGATTATTGCGAATAAGATAGAAATAAATTTTTTCATTTCACCCTCCCTTTTTAAATTTATACCGGAAATAGAGCTTTATGTCAAGTAGTTAATTTGCCGTTATCAGTCGTTCTCGATACTGTTGCCTGGATAGCGTAGTTCTTTGCTTGATGAGCCTTCTGTATACTCTTTTATTTTAACGGAGTGTTCGTAGAATTCGTCGAGGCTTATTTTTTTGAGATAAAGCATTCCGTGTGTTGCTCTCAGTCTCGGATGAGGGTTTTGTGAAAAATAATTATCGCCGAGGCATACTTTTATATCTCTGTATTGCTTTACCCATATTATTTGACTTAATTCCGAGAATGGCCCTTCGTGTTTATAGGAAGGAAAAGATGCTTCCCTCTGGGAACCGAAACAGCTCATAAATGCACTATTTAGAATAGAGATAGAGTTTAGAGAAACCGGTACTATAGAGTTTATCTCTGAAGGGTGAAAAGTTTCCCATACATTTCTATATCCCCATATTTGGATTTTTTTGTTATTATGTTTTTTCAGAGCTTCCGCTATTGCCTGTAACACTTTGTAGTGAGTATCGGGTCCGCTCGATTCGGGGTCAAGGGCAACAGTTACAACATCTGGTTTAATCTCATTGAGCAGTTCAACAATTGGTTCAACATCACGATAGAACTCCGGAGATTCCGTAAACATCTCTCCTTTGTAAAAACCCAGTCTAAGGTGATGAACCGATTCCGAAGCGAAACCTGTATATCTCCAGAGAAGTTCCGCCTCCCATTCTCTTACCGACCCTTTTAATTTTTGAATATGTTCCAGGTCTTTTTTGCCGGGATATTGAGTTTCAAAATAGTTAATAAGTTCACGGATCCTGTTTTTTATCTGAGGCAGACTCTTCTCTTCATAAATTCTTATTATGTTTCGCAGTAAACGTCTGCTTTCAGCTTCACTTTTTATTTTTACGTTTTGTCCGGCAATACCGTCCAGGTAGAAATGAATATCTTTATTCATGCCATTTCTGTTGTCAGCGTCAAAATAGCCTTCCTCTAACAAATTTTCAAAATAAGGAGTCTCGATAAAGTTTAATAGTTCTCTGACCAGTTTTAACATGTATTTATTCGTTACGGAAACAAAACCGCTCGTCATATAAGCAAAATGATGAGAGTTTTTGGGAGTCCGGATAAGATGCATGAAATAGGGGAGATATCCCAGCAATATATCATCATGATGAGGCGCGGTGTGAAGAAAAACTAAATTTTCAGGTTCTTTCAATCCTTCCTCGATCGAAGAAAGCAGTTTTTTTTCGATGCTTTTGCTTATTTCTTTGTATTTTTTTTGTTCTTTTTCCAGTACTTTTTTAGAAAAACGATTTTTCTTATAGTCTTTTTCAGTGAGATTTACAATACGTGTTTTATTCTGAAGCGATAAATCAATGACGACTCTTGCAATGTCTTCTTCGATGAGTTTTTTAGACGATGCCAATTCTTTATAGTTGCGTTCAATAAGCCCGGAGGCAGCGCCTCTTGTTACATAAAATCTTGAATTCGACAGCTTCTGTAAGACGGTAACAGGATAAATATTACTCATCTCATTTTGTATGGCGTCAGCTACCATTTTAGACTTGCTTGTGCCTGCAGCAAAAATAATTGCAGATACGTTTTTGTTGAAAGTTATAGTTGTTAAACCTATTGTAGTTACACATCTTTTGGCTGTTGCTTCAATACCTCCGAGATCGGTTGCCGCAGCCGCTTGAGTTTCATAATTGGTAGAGGTAAGACGGGTTGTCGAGAAAAAATCAGAACCTCTAACATTGAAAGCTATGTGACCATCCGGTCCGATTCCTCCAAGGAAAAAACCGATTCCTCCCATTTCCCTTATTTTTTCTTCATAATTCGTGCAAAATTGGTCGACAGCATGGATTATATTCTTTTGGATTTCCTCTTTGTGGTTATGGGGGTATCTGTTACGTAGAGACAGATCTACTCCTTCTTCAAAAAATATCTCTCTGGCTTCTAAATTGTCGGGAACTCCCACTTTCGAGGTATCCATTAACAGTGCCTTATTTTTATCTAATCCCAGGCCTTTAATATAGTAATTGTTTATGTACTGGTAGAAGCTATTTTGTTCGTTTGGATCCATTGGATAAAAATCATCCATCTGGATAAATCGAAGATTCTTGGTGTCGGGACGTTTTCCTGTACTGATTTCATAGGTCTCAAGTTCTTTCTTCACTTCTTTATTTTTCGAGTTATCCAGATAATACTTTGCCCATTTTATAAAAAACTCAGGAGTTTTGCCTGTTGGCAGCGAGATAACCCCTTCCGGATTTTCTTTAATCCACTCGATAAAACGCAATGCTGTGATTTTACCCAGCATCGGGAAATTGTCAACGACGAGGCAGGGGATTTTCTCAGTATCAGGATAAATAGGTTTTCTTCCCGTTTGTTTTAAAACTTGCTTTTCAACGTTTGAGAAATCGATTTTCTTTTTATCTTTCATTAGCTTAAGTATAAGAATGAAGAAGCTTAAGTCAAGTGACTTCAATAAAGCGGCGAAGCCGCTAAAATGTAAAAATCAAATATGAAAATGGAAAAATTTAATAAAGAAGGCGGAAGCCAGGAGCAAGAATCCGGAATCCCATCCCAACTTCTTAATTAGCCACGGATTTACACGGATGAACACAGATAAAAAATACTAATAAAATTCTTTGTTTTTTAAAGAAATACAATTATATTATGGGGGGGTGGAAAAATCCGTGAATATCTGTGCAAATCTGTGGCAAAAAAACATTTTGCTTTTTAATTTTTGATATTTAATTTTCATTTTTATACGGGCTCTTGACTACTTAAGAGGTTTCTGTATCATTTAATAAACTGGGAGGGAAAATAATGAAAATATGGGAATTTTTAACGACAAAAGTAGTAGCAGGAAATACAATTTGGCAATACACGGTTTTCTTTCTTACTATTCTTGGTTTTCTTGTTTTATGGCAGATTGCTCTGTTTTTACTGAGTAGAAGTGCCGATAGGTTTAATAAAAAAGGCAGGAAGTTAGCCAGTCTCACAGTTAAGGGACTAAGTCGATCTTCGTTGATTTTTTGTTTTGTTATAGGTTTGAAGGTTGGAATAATTCCTCTGTCAATGAACGAATCAATTGCAAGTGTATTTCAAACTGCGATAGCCATTTTATTTGTGCTTGCAATTGGGCGTTTAGGTTACGCTATGATTGATGTAGTGGATAGCCGTATGCGTGATCTTGCTCTGAATCAAAAAAGCTCCGTTAGTGATATGTTAGCTTTTTTGGTAAGCAGAATGCTTAAGATTACGGTTGTAATTCTTATACTTTTACAGGTAGTAACTATCCTCGTCGGTAAACCGTTGACTTCTGTGGTTGCTGGTCTGGGCATTGGGGGTTTGGCTTTCGCACTGGCAGCCCAGGATACACTGAAAAACTTTTTTGGTTCCCTGGCGCTTTTTACTGACAAGCCGTTTCAAATAGGAGAGCGGGTTCTTATTGATGGTCATGATGGACCTGTTGAAGATGTCGGACTCCGTTCTACGCGTATACGTACATTGGATGGTCATCTTGTTACGATTCCAAATGGTGAATTGGCCAGGATGACTGTTCAGAATATTGGTAAGCGACCCTACATACGAAGGCTTTTTAATATAGGTATTACATACGATACCCCGCCTGAGAAGGTCGAGAAAGCAGTGTCAATCATAAAAGATATACTGAGAGATCATGAAGGTATGAAGCCAGACTTTCCGCCGCGAGTTTTCTTTAACGAGTTCAACAGTGATTCTCTTAATATTCTTGTTATATATTGGTATCATCCTCCTGAGTACTGGGATTTTATGCAATTTAGCGAGAAAGTTAATTTTGAAATTTTAAATCGATTTAATTCCGAAGGTATTGATTTTGCATTTCCTACGCAAACTTTGTATCTCGCAGGAGATGAAAAACGTCCCCTCAACATCGATCTCTCGAGAGACGAACCGCATAATAAAAGTTAGCAGTTTTGGATTCGGAGTCAGGAATTAAATTTTTTAGAGCACGAAGGCTTTTATTTTTGCTTTAACTAAAGCCTGAAATCTGGGATCTGAGACCTAATGACTATTGTTTAGCTTTTCTCTCACTAAATATTAACAAGGAGATTAGTGTTCCGTAGAAAAGAAAATAGAAACATCCTTCGATAACTATTTTTTTTGTATCGAGATGCAGGGGTCTGAAAAAAAACAAGCCTACAAGTATAGAAAAAGCACCTAAAAGGCAGGTGGTAAGTGACCTGTAAGAGGCTATTCTGTTTGCTACATTGTTTTTGTCGATGTAGTGTGCGCAAAGGAAATCTGTGGCCGTTAGTACGGGAGTAAACATAAAGAGTACAAAAAAGTAAAGAAAATGTAGAGAAGGGGGAGCGGAATCGGATAGGAAAAAGATAATAACAGCTAATGGAATTATACCATTAAATCCTATTCTTGTGCCGACGAGAATATAAATAAACGTTAATAAAGTAACTACCCCACTTATATAAAGAAGAATCTTTATGCTTTTTATCATTAAAACCCCCTCATAAACATTTACATAATCATATCAAGAAAGTGAAAAAAATCAAGGACTAAATATTCGGCAAGGATACCCGAATGTGGGCGGTTTCCCCCTAAGAAGCGAGCAAATATTTTATTTTTTCAACTACCACTTCTCAAAATTTTTCGGTGTCTTGGGATGTGTCTAAGAAACACAATAAATTAAGGTCGGGTGTGGAGTGTCTTTGTGCCCTTTGTGGTCTTTGTGCTTAATATTGGCTAAAAATGGGGGGTTGCGGAAAATCTTTTCCGGATTATTAAATCAGTTATGAGTGATTATAAAGATGGAATGAGAGATTATTGGAATAATCGGTTTTCCGTTGAAGGTGAAATTTGGGGCAAAGAACCGAGTAAAACCGCTCAATATGCCATTAAATTGTTCGAGAGTCTTAACGTGGAATCGGTGATTGTTCCGGGATCGGGATACGGAAGGAATACAAGATTATTCGGGGAAGCAGGATTTAAAGTCATTGGAGTGGAAATATCCGATAACGCAATTAAAGAGGCACGGAAATTTGATACGATAACTAAATTTTATCGTAAAACGGTACTTGAGATAGATTCAATAAACGGAAAATTTGATGCTATTTACTGTTTTAATTTATTACATCTTTTTAAAGAAAGAGAAAGATTACTTTTTATAGAAAAATGCAATAACATATTAAATAACGATGGATTTGCTTTTTTTGGCGTGTTTTCGGATAAGGAAGAGAGTTTTGGCAAAGGTAGGGAAGTTGAGAAAAATACCTTTGAAAGTAAACCCGGAAGAATAGCGCATTATTTTACCCGTGAAGACTTATTGGCT